>JBLIFE010000164.1:0-5728 GCA_047633515.1 Paracoccaceae bacterium
CTGATGCGCAGTTTGGTCGGGTGGTTGGAACTGGTCAGGAAGTTCAAAAGCTGGTCCATCGTGTTCAGATAGGCCCCTGTGACATTGGCCTCGCGCGACAGGGCATCGGCGATGGAATAGGCCGCCTTGAGGTTGGTATTCTTGGCCTTGTAGGCATCGAAATACACAAACATCGCCAAATAGACCCACGCCAGCAGCGGGAGCATCAGCATTGCCTCGACCGACACCGAGCCTTGGGTGTCGGTGAGCCAGTGCCTGAGCCTTCGCGTGGTCTGGTGTCGCATTTTTTGACTGCGCGGGGTCAATTCGGCTCACTGACATATGACGACATAGAGACCAAGGCATAGGCGTCACCACTTTTCTTGGGCATTTGAAAACCAAGCCCCGTGGTCGGAAACATCGGGTCGAACAACACGCAGGCCCGCAACAGCATCAGGTCGTTCTCGTCACCAACAGCGTATTCGCGCACTGGTGCCAGCGGTTCGGCCCGGTCGACGCAATCGGCATGGACGGTGACATTCATCGTGGTTTGCGGATCGATGCGCACCATCTCGAGCTTGAGGTTGTCCATGCAGTTGGGGATCAACCCCGCCCCGTCGCAGATCGCCTGCTTGAGGTCCGCGTAGGCCAGCGGCGCATTGGTGCCCAGTCGCAAGGTGCGCACGCTTTTGTCCAGCCCCTGATCGAGCATCGTGTGGCGCACCTGCATCAAACCGGCCTCGAAGGCAGAGATGAACAAAAGCATTAGCGGCGGAAACACCAGAACGAACTCGATTGTGGCCGTGCCGCGCTCGACCTTGAGAAACCGGCGCAAGGCCCTGCGCAGCGGGCGCACGATCCCGATCATTGTGTCAGCTTCAGCTGGTTGATGTTGCGCCCGATCGCCTCGAAGGCAAGCACGATGTCATCGCCGTCGACCTCGTAATAATGGGCCGGTGTCGAGGCACAATAGGACATCAATTGCTTGCCATCCCACGGGGCCTCGAAGGCAACTGTGAACACAATCATGCCGGCGGCTTTGGCAGCATCGCAAACCCTGCGACTTTGATCATCCAGCATGTCGTCGTCGATATAGCTTTCATAGGCATTCGCATAGGCGTTGCCGTTATTGTAATAGATGAACTCGGTGTAGCTGGGCACGTTCGAGGTATAGATCCTGCGCCCGATGTGAACGATGCTTTTCATGCCAAAAAGCTCGGGGTTGGTCAGGCGCGTGTTGCTGACCCCCCAGCTGTCGAACGGATTGTTCCAGTACCACGAGCCGTAATAAGGAAACCACCACGCCCTGTTGCCCTGTGCTGCGCGTTCGGGGGAGTAGACGGCAAATGAGGCGCTGACGCTGTTACGGTAATAGTTTTCGTATACCGGCGCGTAATAGACGTCTGAAACGCCGGATTTGAATTTTTGTTTCAGGTCGCGCTGGAGTGTGTTCGCCCCGTCTGTCATCAGCACCAGAATTTTGGTGTTGGTCACGCCGGCTTCTGAGAGGAACGCCTTTGGCAGGTTCAGGGCGCGGTTCACCAGCACTTGGTCTTCAACCATGGCATTGGTGATCGGGCGGGTCGAGGGATCCAGCAGGGCGGCCCCGAATTTGGCCCCCAGCGAAATTGCGGTCCAGCCCATCGGGGTGGGCGTCAACGCGTCGATGTGATCTTTGAGGGTTTGCGGATCTGTCGCGTGCAGCAACGGTGCATTCAGCGCGCCGGTCGGACATTGGGGGTCTGGCAGGGGCGTGGCAGACGAAGTGCTAACGCGGTCGAAATGTGCGATGCGTTCAACCGTCAGGGCGGTATCCCAGAACGTCGTCGCAAAGACCGAATCCTGCAAGCGGGCGCACCAGCTATAGGAGTGGCTGGTGTCGAGATTGAAATACGGGCCATAATCTGCGCCAAGATTGATCATGTCGTTGTACGGCACCAGCGACACGGTCGGGCGTTCCTCGTCGGGAATGTCGGACGTTGGCAACACGGTATCGATAAAGTTTTTGGCAGCGGTTTTCAGGCTGCTTGTCTTGGAGCCGATCATCGAACCGGACACGTCCAGAACAATGGCGATCTCGATGTCGCCGGCGTCTTGCTGGGCGGTACCCCGTGTCGTGATCGGCAAGGTTTCGATCCCCGAAAACCGCATGAAGGACGTGCGCATGTTGACCTCGGCCGAGGCCGAGACTCGGCGCGAATTGATGGCTTGGGTGACTTTCACATCTGTCAGAAACTGCGAAAGCTTGGCTTTGGCGAAGTATTCCTCCACAACCGTATTGGGCACCTGAATATTGTTCAGGTTGGCCGCCGCCAGCGTGGCTGCGTCGGTTGTATTCTGAAGCTGTGTGCGGATGTTTTCATACCGCAGCACATCAAGCGCCAGCCCGCCAACGGCGATCATGGCCAAAAACATGAACAAACTGAAGATGATCAACGATCCGCTTTCGTCGCGTACGAATCCGAGGATCAACCGCTGTTTGATCGCGATCCGTTTCGCCTTCGGATCAGGCATGTTTGCTCCTTATGGTATGTTGTTGCAGTTTCGATGCACCAAAAGCTGTTCTGGCAACGGTCTTTTGAGCCTTTTCACAATGTCGAAGAAATCGGGCTGCAATGGGGCATCCGTGCGTCGGGCGCGGGGTTTTGCGGCATGATCGGGCCCTTCAAGCCGTAAAATGTATCGGTGCGGGTCATTTTGCCGGGGCCTGCGGGTGTTTATTTTTTGCTTATTGATTAGGCGCTGCGGGGGCTGTCTGTTTAAGTGCTTCTGTCAGTGGCTTTGATCGAGTCGGGGCGCCTCCCGTCTGCCGATCAGGGCTGCCTGATACGGATACGTCGATCGGCCCGCGTGCCGGATCGGCCACAAAGAGGATACCGTTATGCAGCCCATCAAGGAAGTGAGCTTTCGCGAGAGTGTGGATCTGATGTTCAACAGGGCGGTCGCCTTGATGGACCTCAGCCCGGGCATCGAGGAAAAAATCCGTGTGTGCAACGCGACCTATACCGTGCGGTTCGGGGTGCGGATGCGCGGACAAATGCAAACCTTTACGGGCTACCGGTCGGTCCATTCCGAACACATGGAGCCGGTCAAGGGGGGCATCCGGTTCTCGCTTGGCGTGTCGCAAGACGAGGTTGAGGCGCTTGCTGCGTTGATGACGTATAAATGTGCGTTGGTCGAGGCGCCCTTTGGAGGTGCCAAGGGGGGCCTGTGTATCGATCCACGCCAGTATGACGATCACGAGCTGGAGCAGATCACCCGCCGCTTTGCCTATGAATTGATCAAACGCGACCTGATCAACCCGTCACAGAACGTTCCGGCCCCCGATATGGGGACGGGCGAACGTGAAATGGCATGGATTGCCGATCAATACATGCGAATGAACACGACCGACATCAATGCGCGCGCCTGTGTGACAGGCAAACCTTTGAATGCCGGCGGGATTGCGGGTCGGGTCGAGGCCACAGGGCGCGGCGTGCAATACGCCCTTCGGGAATTCTTTCGTCATCCCGAAGACAAGGCAGTAGCAGGGCTGACCGGAAAACTTGATGGCAAACGGGTGATCGTTCAGGGTCTCGGGAATGTTGGCTATCACGCTGCCAAATTCCTGTCGTCAGAGGACGGCTGCAAGATCGTCGGCATCATTGAACGTGACGGTGCACTGGTTGACGAGGCAGGGCTTGACGTCGAGGCGATTTATCACTGGATCGCCAATCACGGTGGCGTAAAAGGTTTTGCCGAAGGTGGGGCATTTATTGAAAATGGCGCGCTTGCGCTTGAACTCGAGTGTGACATCCTGATCCCGGCGGCTCTTGAGGGGGTGATAAACCTGTCCAATGCTGCGCGCATTCAGGCGCCTTTGATCATCGAGGCCGCCAACGGGCCGATTACCGCTGGCGCCGATGAGATTTTGCGCAAGAAAGGCACTGTGATCATCCCTGACATGTACGCCAATGCCGGCGGTGTCACGGTCAGCTATTTCGAGTGGGTCAAGAACCTGAGCCACATCCGGTTTGGCCGGATGCAGCGCCGGCAAGAAGAGAACCGGCATCAGTTGCTGGTCGACGAGTTGGAGCGTTTGTCAGCCGACAGCGAAATCGGCTGGCAACTGAGCCCGAATTTCAAGGACAGGTATCTGCGGGGGGCAGACGAACTTGAACTTGTGCGTTCGGGGCTCGATGACACGATGCGCATTGCGTACCAGTCGATGCGACACGTTTGGCACGAGCGCGCGGATGTCTCGGATCTGCGCACGGCGGCCTATCTGGTGGCTATTGACCGGGTGGCGAAAAGCTACAGCGCGAAGGGGTTGTAACCGTTTCAGGTCAAATCGGGCGTTTGACTTGCAAATGACCGGCTGGCTTGGTCTTGTTGCGTTCAACGGCAACGGGGAAATAGGCATGGGTTATTCGGCACTCGATATCCTCAGACAAGGCTTGTTTGGTGTGCGCAGCCTGTCACCGATCTGGCGCAATCCGGCACCGGCTGCCGCTTATGACATCGTGATCATCGGCGGTGGCGGGCACGGGCTTGCGACGGCGTATTACCTTGCGGCCAAGCACGGGCTGACCAATGTCGCGGTGTTGGAGAAGGGGTACCTTGGTGGCGGCAATATTGGGCGCAACACGACCATCGTGCGCGCCAATTACGGGATGCCGGGCAATTCCGAGTTCTATTCGCACTCTCTCAAACACTGGGAGGGGTTGGAGCAGGAGCTGAACTACAACGTGATGCATTCCCAGCGCGGCGTACTGAACCTGTTTCACTCTGACGGGCAACGCGATGCGGCCGCACGCCGTGGCAACACGATGATCCAGCAAGGTGACGACGCGATCCTGCTGGACCGCGAGGGTGTGCGGGCAATGGTTCCGTATCTGGATTTCGAGCAAACGCGTTTCCCGGTTTATGGGGCGCTTTATCACCCGCGGGGCGGCACGGCGCGACACGATGCCGTTGCGTGGGGTTATGCGCGCGGGGCCGACAGGCGCGGGGTCGACCTGATCCAGAATTGCGAGGTCACCGGTATCGATATTCAGAACGGTCGCGTGACCGGTGTGCAAACGACACGCGGGGCGATCCGTGCCAAAAAGGTCGGCATCGTCGTTGCCGGACGATCGGGGCAGGTTGCGGCTCTTGCCGGACTGCGCCTGCCGATCGAATCCCACGTCTTGCAGGCTTTTGTAACCGAAGGGCTGAAGCCGTGCATCGATCAGGTGATCACCTACGGGATGGGACACTTCTACATCAGCCAGTCCGACAAGGGCGGTTTGGTTTTCGGTGGGGACCTTGACTATTACGCGTCCTATGCCGCGCGTGGAAACCTGCCACAGGCAGAGCATGTCGTCGAAGCGGGGATTACACTTATGCCGATGATCGGACGGGCCAGAATGTTGCGCAGCTGGGGCGGGATCATGGACATGACCCCGGACGGGTCTCCGATGATCGACAAGACGGATGTCGAGGGGCTCTATGTCAACTGTGGCTGGTGTTATGGCGGGTTCAAGGCGGTGCCGGGGTCGGGGGCGTCTTTTGCCCATCTTCTGGCCACGGACGGGCATCACGCGCCAGCTGCCAAATTCCGGCTGGACCGCTTTGCCACAGGCCGCGGCCTGATGGACGAAGAGGCCACCGGCTCCCAACACAATCTTCATTGACGCCGTCTGAAACGACGCCGTGACAAAGGGTTTGCCATGATTATCGAGTGTCCTCTTTGCGGTCCGCGCGATTTGCGGGAATTCACGATCAAGGG
>JBLIFE010000165.1:0-5702 GCA_047633515.1 Paracoccaceae bacterium
TCATGAACCGCTTTTCAGCCCTCGGAACGGCCGAGATCGTCCGCGTGGCCTGATGCCAAAGGGGAAAGGGGCAATCATGCCTCAGGCGTGACTTACCCAACAACGCCCATCAGCTGTCTACTAATTGCTTCAGAAAATAATCTGTCAAACACCCAAACAAAGAAAAAGCGCAGTATAAACTGCGCTTTTCCAAGTACTTAACCATTTTAGCGTTGTTAAAACTCTTAACGCTTGGAGAACTGGAAGCTCTTACGGGCTTTTGCACGACCAAACTTCTTACGCTCGACCACACGGCTGTCGCGGGTCAGGAAGCCTGCTGCTTTCAATGCGGCACGCAGACCGGGTTCGTAAAGCTGCAGGGCTTTGGATATACCGTGTTTGACCGCACCTGCCTGACCGGAAAGACCACCGCCCTTTACCGTTGCCATCACGTCGAACTGGTCTTCACGACCGGCAACTGTGAATGGCTGGCGCAGGATCATCTGAAGCACGGGACGGGCGAAATACGTCGCCATTTCCTTGCCATTTACAGTCACCTTGCCAGAGCCGGGCTTGATCCAGACGCGTGCGACGGCGTCCTTCCGCTTGCCAGTGGCATAAGCCCGACCCAGCGCGTCGCGCTGTGGCTCCGGCGGAGCGATGGACGCGGCGACGAGGGCTGCTTCGGTGCCTTGGACGGCAGCGTTCAGCTCTTCGAGAGATTTGATTTCATCAGCCATCGGTGTCAGCTCCGGGTGTTTTTCTTGTTCATGGACGCAACGTCCAGTACTTCAGGCGCCTGCGCTTCATGCGGGTGCTCACCACCTGCATAAACACGCAGGTTGGTCATGACCTGACGGCTCAACTTGTTGCCGGGAAGCATGCGCTTGACGGCTTGAGTGACGACGCGCTCGGGGTACTTGCCTTCGAGGATCTGACCGGTTGTGCGGGACTTGATGCCGCCCGGATATCCTGTGTGCCAGTAGTTTGGATTGTCACGCTTGTTGCCGGTCAACTGGATTTTGTCGGCATTGATGACAATCACATTGTCGCCCATATCCATGTGAGGAGTAAAGGTGGCTTTGTGCTTGCCACGAAGGCGCATGGCAACGATTGATGCAAGCCGTCCCAGAACAACGCCTTCGGCGTCGATCAGGATCCACTTTTTATCAATGTCTGCCGGTTTAGCAGAAAAGGTTTTCATAGGTTCATACCCTGGTCTTGAGTGTCTGCGCAGAGGCAGCGCCGATTGCCGGCGTGGGATGGACGACTTCTAACGTTTCCAGTGGCGCAGTCAAGCAGACTTAGGTCATTAATATGATTTGTTTTCAACAGGTTGTTAAATAGGTATTATAATACCCCAAAAATTATACCCTGTGATGACGCCTCCGAGTGCGTTTGTTGTTGCGGGGCAGTCGCATCACCGGAGTGATCCAGCCGGGTCCATCGCAAGGGGCTGTTACCGCGGCGTGATGAACAAAAAAGCCTGATCGGGGGTATGGGTCAAAGGATCATAACCATGTCTTGCCCCATTTGCCGACTAGACGGAATCTGATCCGCTGACTTCGGCCAAAAGCCGCTCTGTCTTGGCATCTTCGAGCTTGTTATAAATGCGTGCGCCTTCTTCGATATCACGAATGGCCTTTGTAATGGCCGCGGTCGAGCTGACGAGCATGATTGCGGCCATGGCATAAAAACCCTTGGCAGAGAAGCTTGCTTCGAGACTATAGATACCTCCGGCCATCATTACGCAGGCGATAACGAATTGCACGTAAGTAAACATGTTCCACGATTGTGTCGGTTTGCTGATGTAGGTGTTCATTTGTGGTGTCCTTTTGAACAGGCTCAAGATGATTGGAAAGGGAGGAGCAGAAAAGGGCGTTAGCGTGCGGCCTTCTTTTTCAGGCGTTCAAGCACGGCCGATGCGCTGGTTTCCAGCGGCAAGCCGCAGCCGTGGTCAGCCAGTCTGCGGACCATGGTTTCAGCATTTGCGTCTATCGAAAGGTCGATCAGTGCCGAGGCCGTCGCATCGGCGTGTGCCTGCCGTTCTTGCAGCCTTTTGAGCGTTCCCTGCGCCTCTGTCAGGTCATTTCTTGCGCCTGCGGGCATCGCCGCACCCACGCGAACGGCTTTTTCATTGGCTTCGGCCAGATGTTGGCCCCGTTGCAAATCGCGCAGACAGGTTTCGCTTTCCGACAGGCAGGTCCGCAGACGGGCAATTTGCGCCTGATAGGCCTTGATCGCTTGTTGTGTTGTGTCACGCTCGCCTTCAAGTTGGACTATCGTGTGCGCCGCGTCGCCAGCGAGGTCTTCGCGGTCTTGTGCAAGGGCTGCCATCGTTCTTTCTTCAAGATCATTAATCTGTGCCTCGATCCGCGCCAGTGCCGTTTTTTCGCGCTCGGCATAGGCAATGATAACGGCCACGGCGGTGCGGGATTTTTTAACCCCTTGAGCGGCGTCGCGCATTTGTTGGCGCAGTAGGTTCAATGCGTTTGCATCCAGAATTGCTTGGGAATTGTCGACCAGGCGGCCACGGGCAAGGGTCATTATCTGTTTGAACATTTTTTTCTCTCCTGTTACCTGAACGGTGTTCATTAATTGGTAACGCAAGTCTGAACATCGTTCAATAATTAATTTGAACGTCGTTCATTTTATTTTGGGGAAGTCGTTTGACAAAAACACGAGAGAGCAAGCGCGAGGATCTGCGCCAGCGTCTGATCGATGCCGCCGAAGGCCAGATAGCACAAAAAGGGCTGCGCGGGTTGAAGGCGCGGGAGGTGACCGCAACGGCTGGCTGCGCGCTTGGCGCGCTTTACAATTCGGTGGAGGATCTGGACCAACTTGTCTTGCTGGTCAATTCGCGAACCCTCTCCCGACTGGGGGAGGCTCTGCGTGCGGCGGTGCCCGAAGATGCGCCACCGGCCCAAAAGATGCAGGCACTGGCGCAAGCCTATGTTGATTTTGCGGTTGCCAACACACGCCTGTGGTCGGCGATCTTTTTTCATCGGCTTCCCGACGGTGTCGACGTGCCGGAGTGGCATAAACAGGAACATGCGGTTCTGATCGAGCAATTGATCGAGCCGCTGGTCAGAATGCGGCCCGATCTGGGTCCTGATGCCTTGCGTTTGCGGGCGCAAACGTTGTTTGCGTCGGTACACGGGGTGGTGCAATTGTCTTTTCACGGACGTTTCGTAGGCACCCCGCCAGAGTTCCTGTCCTCCGAGGTTCACGGGCTGGTCGATGCCATGACGCGGGGTATTCATCTGGCGGTTCCGGCGCCCTGACAGGGGGCGTTCGGCAGACCGTTCGGTGGCGATTGCCCGCGTGTACCGGCGATGCCGGCCTGGCCCCTGTGCCACTTTGCACTAGAGAGCGGTCCGTATTCTGATTTAGAAGTTCAGGGTTTTTTCAGGTGTTATTGTGTAGGTTTTCGCGGAAAGTTTGTTCGCACGCATGAACCGCGAAATGGACCCGAATGTCGCGGTTGCAACCTTTTCGCCGTGGTCTTTGGTTGTAAGCGCTTTGGACGCTACTGGTGCCAGAAACCTTTTTACACCGCCAAGCCGAATGTGCTGCGGCGTGAAATGTGCGGTGATATTGGCCTTGATCTGCGAGATGTCCTGCGTGTCGTAAAGGGCTGCCATCAGAACATCGAGTGTGTGTTCGGTGCAATTCTGGAACGTGCTGGTATTCGGATTGGCGAGAACGGAGTACCGCGGGTTGTGGAGGGCCGAGTAGGCAGGGCTTCCGATGATCTTCAGCAACTTTTTCTGAAGGCGCACATCGGGAATGATAATGCCAGCATCCAGTCGATGTGCGCCTGCAAAAAAATCTGCAGGGCTGTCTTGTACCAGATGGCTTCTGGTCTGGTTGCCGCTTTCTTGATACAGGTTGTAGGCTTGATAACCGCGCCCTGTGCTGCCGTCTGCGCGGGTGATTTGTGAATATACCCAAAAGCTTACATGCGTGTACCGAACGCCTGTCGGAAGTAGGGCCGGGTCGCGCCCCATGCGGGCCACAATCGCAATCGGCACTCCGCGTGCGGCAAGATCGTGTTGCACGATGTTCGCAAAGGCCGCGACTTTGGCGACTGGCAGTACGGGTTCGCCCCCTTCGCTGCTGCCGGCAGATGCCAGGTTGGGCAGCAAAGTGCCCGTAACAAAAAGTATCACCCGCAATAAATGGCGCATTGTCACTCTCCTCAAACAGCTCAATCGAGCGTTGGTGCGCCGTTCGGCGTTACGGCGGTTCTGGTGATCGGTTGACCCGTGCCGACCCGCGCAAGATCGTTGCCAAGCTCAAGCGTGTCTGTGCCGATCTGTTCAAGGGCAGACCCTGAAATGGCGATAGATGCGCCAAAGATAACAAGGGGCACGGCGCTTACGATGGCGGCGCCGGTCGAGAGCGCCGCAGATCCGTGGCTTGAAGCTTGACCGCTGTGTTGCACCGATTTTGCAAAGTGTTGACCACTGGGGCCAGCGATAGCGGGGGTGACAAAAAGTGTCGCAACTAATGCAAGGCAGAGGGCGATTTTGGTCATTGAAATGGTCCTTATGAACGATGTTCATGATGTGTATTATTCCAAGAGCGCTCCGTCAACAAAATTATTGAACGTCGTTCATTTTTTACCAGATGCGGGTTTTGCACGGAAACGGGGCTCGGACCGGTCGCATGATCAATCCGTTTGGCTTGTTCGACGGCATCGGTGATCCGACCGCTTCACGGCGTTGATAAATGGTCCGGGCTGGTGTTGATCAAAATCAAACCTCGGCTATCGCGGTCATGTCACAACACCCTTGGAAAGACGTGCACAGATGGCGAAATGATTACAAAAGGACGCAGGCGCGGTGACGGGGCGCACAAGAGATCACCGCATATCGGGACATTCGACGAGGGTCCGAAATAAGTTCCGAATAAGAAAGGCCACCTTTGCCGCGGCCATGACTGCGCAACCAACCTCGAAGAACGGACAGGACCATGCCTTCGTGTCAGTCAGAAGTGGAAAGAACGCCTGGCGTGGCTTGCACCGCGGCGCACGCGTGGCGGGGGCCATTGGTGTTATGGTACTGCTTAGGGTCGGGCTGTGGCTTTGGGTGTCATCCTCACAACGCAGCGCGACAGTGCAGCACGTTACGGCAGCGCGTTGGTCAGCGATTTTAGCGTGATGGTGATCGCCACCGCCACGATCGAGCCGACCCATCTGGTCGAAATTTCAAGCGAATTGTCCGGTGCCCTGAAATCTGTTCATGCCGATTGCAACGACGTTGTCAACGTTGGCACGGTTTTGGCCGAGTTGGACACGATCATGCTGGAGGCACAGCTGGCCGTGCCTCAGGCGGGGCTTGCGTTTGCGGTTGCACGGGTGGCCGTGGTGCGGGCCACGTTGGACGAGGCGCAAGACAAGTACGACACGGCCCTCAACCTCGAAGAGCGCGGGATCACGGCGCATCAGACCTTTGTGTCGCAACGTGCCGCGTTTATGCGCGCGCAGGCCAAGGAGCCGTCGGCGATTGCGGACAGGACACTGGCACAGGCCAATCTGCATCTGCAACAGGCGGAGCTGGAAAATGCCTGTATCTGCTCGCCGATCCGGGGTGTGGTGCTTGAGCGGGCGGTGGATGCGGGCTGGTCTTGCCCTGTTTTAGTTCCGGTCTCTTCCGAGCAATGTTTGCTATGAAGGAGATATGGAATGGCAAAGAAGTACACAGACGAGTTTCGTCGTG
>JBLIFE010000166.1:0-5656 GCA_047633515.1 Paracoccaceae bacterium
CCTGTCATACTTTTGTACTCCTCGTCCTTCAGTCGCCCAAATCAAAAGAAAGGCCCACGGCCCTTTGTCGTCACCAGCCTAGCAGGCACCGCCGCTAAAGGTTAGCCTCCCACTTCACGGGTTGCTGCCGATAGGCCACATAGAGCGGGTGCCGTGGATGTCCGTCTTTGGTCAACCCGAGGTGATAGAGGGAAAAGCCCGCCACCCGCAGGTCAGCCGCGACCTTTGGTCCCTTGGCCAGAAACGCGCCGTGTGCGCCCCAGCCACACAACACCGTGTCGGCCCAGTCGCACGACGCGCTCAAGATAGCAGCGTTGCACGGCCCTTCGGGTACTGTTGCACGGCGCAGCGCCTTGGGGTCGGTCTCGCGCCACGCAAAAAGGTTGCACACCCGAAATCCGCCAAAGCCCAGCGCCCGCGCACGGCGTTCGCACCGCTCTACCGTCGGGTCATTATGGGCTTCTGTCGCTTTGGAAGGATTGAGCATGATGTAAAGCAATCGCGGCCCGTCCCCCCACTCACGGGTTAACGCATACCGATACCCTTCACAGCGTGAGTACAGCGCCGACGAGACAGCATCGTCTTTTTGGTGGTGCCGCTCCAAAAGTTGCCGGATCACAACAGGGCTCCAATCACTCCGGTGTCAGGTTAAAGACACGCGTCGGATGCAGCATCCCCGAGCGATAGGTGCCAATCGCTACTGGAATGCCCTCGAACGAGGCCCAGGCCGTGTCTCCGTATTCCGCCTCAGAGGCCAGAACCATACCCGGATTGCCGTTGCCCAAACGCACCGCGCCTTCGGCGGTACACCGCAAATGCGGCAAATCAAGCAGCGCTTCTTCGAGTGGCCGGATATGGGCCTCAAGTTCGGGGGTCTTTGCCAATTGTTCCAGCGTTTCCATTGTTATCGCGTCCTCGCACTCAAAAGGACCCGACCACGTCCGCCGCAATTCGATCACATGGGCAAAACACCCCAATTGGTTCCCCAGATCCCGCGCAATCGACCGAACATAACCGCCCTTTCCGCACACCATCTCTAGGATCACAGTATCCTCATCGGGGCGCGACAACAGCCGAAGGCTCTCCACCCAAAGCGGACGCGCCGCCAATTCGAACGCTTCCTCATCGCGTGCCAAAGCATACGCACGCTCTCCATCGACCTTTACCGCAGAAAATTTCGGGGGAACTTGCTGGATGTCGCCCACAAACCCTTCAAGCGCCTGCTCGATCAGAGCAGTTTCGGGGCGCAACTCCGAAGTGGCGATCGGCTCCCCTTCGGCATCGTCAGTGTTTGTGGCCACGCCGAGGCGTATCCTGAACTCATAAGCCTTAAGCGCATCAGTGATAAACGGGATCGTCTTTGTGGCCTCGCCCAACGCAATTGCCAACAGGCCAGTGGCCGCAGGATCAAGCGTTCCGGCATGTCCGGCCTTGCGTGCATCCAAAGCCCACCGCACTTTGTTTACCAAAGCCGTCGATGTAGGACCGGCAGGTTTGTCGAGGATGATCCAGCCTGAAAGATCGCGGCCCTTGCGGCGTCTCGCCATATACTTTTGCCCTTTTGAATGCTGCGGATGTGTCTGCTAGACCGTCCCCGTTGCAGCGTCAACCTGAGGCGAGGTTCATCTTCTTTGTTAGGATTGTCTTAACCAAATTTTGCGAGGGGTAAAGACAGCCTATGAATTCCAGTTTTGAAGCAAAAAATATATGTTAAGAACCAAAAACTTGATATGCGGGCAGTCCCACATGAGGCTTGACCTGAAGCCGACAGCCGAATTCGATGCCCGACAGCGCGCCGCAAACCTTAACGGACGCGCGTGGAAACTGCGCTGGCGATCACGCAACAAAAGCATGTTGGCCGCGCAAACCGTCTTGCACTTCGAGTTGCCACCCGAAACCCCGGGCACCCTGTACGAGACACTGCGCGCGTCCCGAACGCTTGCGTGGCAATATAAATGGCTTGGCATGTTTGACGAAGCAGAAATGTTTTGCTTGCGCGCACAAGAAATGTCAGATCGCATGGCCACTTCTGCGACGCAGGGAAACTGTGATGTCCTGTGTGACGTGCACTCGATCCTCGGCGTAATCCGTTACAGTCGCGGACAACACAATCAAGCCAGCAAACTGGTCGAACATGCGCTCGCCCGACTTGCCCCGGACGCACGTTCGGAAACGCGTATTGATCTGCTAACCACGCTGTCAACGATCCTGCGGTATCATGACGAATACGATGCCGCACGAAGCCTGTTGTTCGAAGCCCTCAAGATCAGTGAACAATCCGGCGATCTTCCGGAATTTGCACGGGTTACAAGCAATATCTCAAGGCTCTATGTCCATCAGAACAAACATCGCGAAGGTTACGAATTTGCCCATTACGCAGAGGAAGCGGCACACCGTGCGCGCAACCATGTTATCCTGCCATATGCAATTGAAACACTCGGAGCCAGCCTGATTGGCCTTGGTCGCTTCGAAGAGGCGCTTTTGAAACTGGCCAAAGCAGAAACTATTGCCACGCAATCGGGCGACCAGCGTGCGGCTTGCCAGATACTTGAACAGCAGAGCCGCGCTTATCTGGGTACCGGACAATCCGAACTTGCGCTCAAGGCATGCCGAAGGGGAGGCAAGATTGCGCGCTCCATGGATTATCCCATCTGGTCACGGCTTTTTCTGCGCACCCAGTCCCAAATCCTCGAAGATCTCGGTCGAGCACAAGAAGCCCTTAAATCCTATAAGCTTTTTGCCGAGCTTGACGCAAATATCTATCGGCAGAATTCGCTCAAGAAACTTTCTGCGCAAAGCGAGCAATTGGAAGAATCAGAGCGCGCCCGCGCAGAGTTGGTCAGCTCTTTGACCCACGCCCAGCGGCTGCAAGCCATCGGTCAGTTAACCGGTGGCGTTGCGCATGATTTCAACAACCTGCTTGGCGTTATTCAGGGAAATGCCGAACTCCTTTCGCGGGAAATGACGTCCGACAACAGCAGCCTGACCGCAATTCTGGCGGCGACACACCGCGGCTCTGAACTGACCAAAGCGCTCCTTGCATTTTCGCGCAAGCAACCGTTGCGCCCGACGAGCGTGGATGTGAATGCAATACTGGCAAACCTCAAGCTTTTCATAAATCGCACGCTGGAAAATACCGTCACCACAAAAGTCGGTAGTGACCCCGAATTGTGGCATTGCGAAGCTGACGCAGGACGGCTTGAAAATGCGCTACTCAACCTTTTGTTGAATGCGCGCGACGCAATGCCCGATGGCGGCGTCCTTACGATCGAGGCATCGAACGCCCTTCTTGACGCCGCCTATGCCGCCAAGCACCTTGATGTCGTTCCGGGAGAATACGTCATGATATCAGTGACTGACACCGGCGCAGGCATGAAAAAGCCGATACTGGAAAAAGCCTTTGATCCCTTTTTCACCACAAAGCCCGTTGGTCAGGGATCTGGTCTGGGGTTAAGCACGGTTTTCGGCTTTGCCAAACAGTCAGGCGGCGAGATTTCCATCGACAGCAAAGACGGCCATGGAACAACTGTCAGATTGTTTTTGCCGCGCACGTTAAATCCGGTGGCCCCCCCACACGACATCGTGCCTGTTGGCGCACCGCCGCAAGAGGCACGATACATCATCGTTGTTGAAGACGATCCAGCCATGCGGCAATTGATCGAGCTGTCTCTGAAATGGTCTGGATACAGGGTGCGCGCCTTTTGCGATGGTCCTTCCATGCTAGCGGCTCTTCTACCGAACGAGCCGGCACATTTACTTGTGACCGATGTTATGCTGCCATGCAGTATGAACGGAGCAGAGGTCGCCATAGCGGCAACCAAACTGTATCCCGATATCGAAGTCCTGTATATTTCCGGATATTCCAAAGATGCGATCATGCACGAAGGCAAATTGGATGATGGCGTAGATCTGTTATCGAAACCTTTTTCTCTAAAAGCCCTTATTGACCGGGTCCAGTATCATCTGCACCGCTATGAGGCGCGACTAAAGAGAGCCTAGAAACAGGGCGCGACCCCTAGCTGTGCAAATGCGGCTGTATGCCGGTTTTGACTCAAGGGGATGACGGATGACTGCGCACGAACTGCTCGATATCAGCGGCCGGGCGTGCGCCTGACAAGCGGCCGACCTCCCGCCCGCTGGCATAAAGGATCAAAAGCGGAATTCCACGAATATCCAGCTTCTGTGACACTTCGGGGTAATCCTGCGTGTTGATCTTGGCAAATATTGCCTTTCCTTTCAATGACACCGCCGCTTGCGAAAAACTCGGCGCCATCATCCGGCAGGGGCCACACCACGGCGCCCAATAATCCACAACAACCGGCAAGCCGTCCAGACGTGTCACCTTGCTGTGAACCCCTGGGTCCAGTTCGGCAACCTTTCCTGTCACCAATCCATCGCCACAGGTTGCGCATTTAGGGCCAGCACCCAACCTTGATCTGGGCAAACGGTTTGCCTGACCGCATGCCGTACATGTCAACCTTATCGCATCAGACATCCGCAGTATCCTTTTCATCCGACGGGTCCGGTCTGTACCACCAGACCGCCCCACCCCGGTAACTTTGCCGAACATTCACGCCCTCTGTCTAGCCAGACTCATGAGCGGGCGAAATGGCGCGCTTTGCAATGCGCTGGCGCACTTCGAAAGGTTCGTCTTTGATGGCCAGCAACATGGCGTCCAAGTCGCCCCGCACAGCATGTACCTGATCTATCAATGAAATAACGACCGCAAGGCCCTCGTCACGGATATCGAATACTTCTGCGATCTCGCAAAGCAATTCCATGCGCACCAAATCCGCCTCGCGAAAGGTTAGACCCGACCCCGAAGGCAACGGCGCCACAATCTCCATGTCCACAAACGTCGCCATACGGGACCGCGTCAACTGCGCAACTTCCGCGATGGCCTCTTCCTCGGAAAAAATCACTGTCATGTCATCATCCCCTTGCGCGGGTCATAGCTGCGTGTGGTGCGCCACGTCTCCAGAAATGCCTCAAGTTCCGGATCGCTGTCCACCGGCGCCATGATCCTGAGCGCAACAAGCTGATCACCACGGTCGCCACTCTTGCCTTGCATCACACCACGCTTGCGAAGCCGAAGCACCTGCCCGCTGTTGGCGCCTTTCGGAATTGTCAGCGTCACAGGCCCATCTATCGTCGGGGCCATCACCTTGGCGCCCAAAACCGCTTCGTCGAATGTAATCGGGAGCGTCACAAGGATGTCCCCCCCCTCGCGGGAAAATACCGGATGAACGCCCACTGAAAGTGATACCAGCGCATCCCCCGGCATCCCCCGACCGTGGGGCGGTCTTCCTTTACCACGCAGCCTGAGGGTCTGCCCATCAAGAGTGCCCGGAGGTATCGTTACCTCAAGGTTTCCCCCCTCGGGCAGCGTCACTCTGGTCTTTGCACCCCGTACAGCATCCAGAAGCGAAATATCCAAAGTGTACCGCAAATCCGCGCCACGCGCGCTGAACTCCGGACCATGCGACGCGCCTCCTTGTTGTCGACGCTGGCGCAATATCTCTGCAAAAAGATCAGAGGGATCCCCCTGTCCGGGATCAAACCCGCCTTGACGACCAAAGCCACCACCCTGGGCGTCCGCGTAATCACGATAGAATTTGCGCGATGGCATCTCGGCACCAGTGGCGTCAATTTCACC
>JBLIFE010000167.1:0-5649 GCA_047633515.1 Paracoccaceae bacterium
TATATTGCCAACGACTGATTTTGGTTTGACAGTCTCGTTGGCGGGTTTTGGTGCCAATGAAGACGACCGGCCGCGTCGCAGGCGCGCATGTTCAGGCTGAAGCGGCGGGCTGACTATCTACCCGCACGACAACAACAAGAAGAGTGGATGAATGCCATGAGCAATCTCTCAAATGCCCGTTCGTTGCGCCAAAGCGGATTTTACCGCGGTACGGTGACCGCCGTGATGCTGGTTCTGGGCTCGTATCAAATCGTGGCCGCGCAGGCGGGCAACCCCTATTCCGCAGCCATTGTCGTGAACACACAGGCGGTGACAAACTATGAGCTGAGCCAACGCATCCGCTTGCTGGAACTGTTCCGGACCCCGGGAGACATCGACAAGACCGCCCGCGACGGGCTGGTCGACGACCGGTTGCGTCTGGCGGCAGCATCCGAGTTCGGGATACTTCCAGCTGAGGAGGACATTCTGGCGGGGATGGAAGAATTCGCCGCGCGGGCCAATCTGGGCCGTGATGAATTTGTGGCCATTCTGACAGGTGCGGGGGTTTCCGAAGAAAGCTTTCGTGACTTCATCCGCGCTGGTGTGGCCTGGCGAGGGCTCGTGCGAAGCCGTTTTGGCCCGCGCGCCCAAGTCACCGAGGCAGAGGTCGACCGCGCGGTCGCATTGTCCGAACAAGGCAGCACAGCCGTTGCCCTGATCTCGGAGATCGTCTTGCCCGCCGAGACACCGACCGCTGCCATTCGCGCCAACCGGCTGGCCGAGCAAATCCGCACCACGGTCACAAGTGTCGACGGGTTTTCATCCTTTGCGACGCGCTACTCTGTGGCTGCCAGCCGCAGTGTCGGCGGACGGCTTGCACAGCCAATCCCGATTGCCAGCCTGCCCCCCGCAGTCGCAGCACAAATCTCGACCCTGACGCCCGGTGGCATCAGCCAACCCGTGCCGGTGCCAAACGGGCTGGCAATTTATCAACTGCGAGAGATCCGCGAAGGGTCTGTTGCCAATGAAAACACCCAATCCGTCGAGTTTGCTCGATATGTCCTGACAGGCGGGGCCTCCGAGGCTGCAAAAGTTGCCGCAAAAGTAGACACCTGCGACGATCTTTATGGTGTCGCCCTCAAGCAACCAAGCGAACGCCTGGTCATCGAAAGCCTGCCACTCAACGAGGTGCCGGCCGATGTTGCGGTCATTTTGGCCAACCTTGATCCCGGAGAAAGCTCTGCGGCGTTGCGGCGCGGAGACCAGCAGGTGTTTGTGATGTTGTGTGGCCGGACGGCCGTATTGTCGGATCAGGTCGACCGCGAAGGCATCCGTAGCCGATTGATAAACCAGCGTGTTGCCTCATTTGCCAACGGCTATCTTGCTGAGCTGCGCGCTGACGCAATCATCCGCGAGCCATGACCGCGTTTGACCGAGCCGCTCCTTTGGTGATGACATGCGGCGAACCCGCGGGAATAGGCCCTGAAATTGCCGCAAAGGCATGGAAATCGCTTGGCGCCAGCCTGCCATTCGCGTGGATCGGAGACCCCGGGCATCTTCCGGCAGGCACCGATTTCATCGAGATTACATCGGTCGCGCAGGCCCCCGCGGTTGCACATTCGGCGTTGCCGGTCTTGTGCCACCGGTTTGACGGGCCGAACAAAGCCGGCATGCCCAACGCGCGAAACGCCGCGGGCGTAGTGTCGGCGATTGCCCGCGCGGTCGCACTTGCACAATCGGGCGAGGCCAGTGGCATTGTCACCTGCCCGATCCATAAAAAGGCCCTCAAGGATGGCGCCAACTTTGCCTATCCGGGTCATACCGAATACCTTGCCGCGCTTGCGGGTGTGGACCGGGTCGTGATGATGTTGGCCAGTGACGCTCTCAGGGTCGTGCCCACGACCATCCACATTGCCCTGACCGAAGTAGGCACCGCGCTGACACCCGCAGTGCTGGAGCAGACATTGCGTATTACCCACGCCGCCTTGCAGCGGGATTTCGGCCTGCCGCATCCGCGCCTTGCGGTGGCCGGACTGAACCCGCATGCAGGCGAAGGGGGCACGATGGGACGCGAGGAAATTGAAGTGATCGCACCGGTCATTGCCGCGCTACGAGCCGAGGGGTTCGAGATCACCGGCCCGATGTCCGCTGATACCATGTTTCACGCCGCAGCACGCGCACGTTACGACGCGGCTGTCTGCATGTACCATGATCAGGCCCTTATTCCGATCAAAACGCTGGACTTTGACCGCGGCGTCAATGTCACACTGGGGTTGCCCTTTATCCGGACATCCCCCGATCACGGTACTGCCTTCGATATTGCCGGCACAGGGGCTGCAAATCCGACAAGCCTGATCGAGGCACTGCGGTTTGCGCAGCGGATGGCGGCCTGTCGTGCTGCGGCGCGATAATCCTGTTCACAACTCCGTTCCACTTCCAACTCCCTTCCACAATGCAAAGGCCGGGCCTTTATCCATGATTGACAGCTTACCCCCCCTGCGCGACGTGATCGAAACCCATGGGCTGGCCGCGCGAAAATCGCTGGGTCAGAACTTTATCCTTGATCTCAATCTTACCTCCCGTATTGCTCGGATACCGGGGGATCTTTCGGGGGCGGATGTGTTGGAGATCGGCCCCGGCCCGGGTGGATTGACCCGTGGTCTGCTGGCTCAGGGGGCCCGCCGTGTGCTTGCAATTGAAAAGGACGCCCGCTGCCTTCCTGCGCTGGCTGAAATCTCTGACGCCTATCCCGGCCGTCTGCAAGTGATCGAAGGCGATGCCCTGACCGTTGATCCGATGCAATATTTGCAAGGTCCGGTGCATGTGGTCGCCAACCTGCCTTATAATGTTGGCACAGAACTTCTGATCCGCTGGCTGACCCCTGCCGACTGGCCACCATTCTGGTCAAGCTTGACGTTGATGTTTCAACGCGAAGTCGCCGACCGGATCGTCGCACAACCGGGCAGCAAGGCTTATGGCCGGTTGGCATTATTGGCGCAATGGAAGGCCAAGGCGCAGATTGTGCTGACGCTTCCGCCCGAGGCATTTACCCCGCCGCCAAAGGTCCATTCGGCCGTTGTGCATCTGACGCCCATTGCCGAGCCACTTTACCCTGCTGACCCGAAAATCCTGTCGCAGGTGGTGGCTCAGGCGTTCGGTCAGCGTCGCAAGATGCTGCGTGCTAGTCTGAAGGGGATTTGTCCACAGATCGAGGATGTTCTGCGCAGTGTTGATATCGCACCGACAGATCGGGCCGAACAAATTGACCTGCAAAGGTTTGCTGCCCTTGCTCGTGCCGTCGAGGCACAGCGCAAATTATGAAAATCGGGTAGAGCGTTAAAAAAGGGGCGTGACTTTGATAAGTCACGCCCCTTTCATAAGGTCTATTCGGCGGTTTCCGGCACGTCGGGGGCCGCCGGAGGCGCCGCCACAACGGCAACTTTTGGTTTACGCGTTCTGGGACGCGGTGTTTTAGCTGCGGGTTGCGGCGCTTCGGTCGGTGCGACCTGCAACGGTGTCTCACCAGCGCTTGCGTTGCTGACAGGCTGCTCTGTTATCGGGTGGGTTACATCGCCTTCCTGATGTGCAGGTGCTTCTCTGCGCGGGCCGGCCGGTTTGCGGCTGCGGGTGGACCGTTTCGGCTTTGGCGCGCTTTCGGGCGTCTCGACAAGATTGTTGTCATTTTCAGTCGACACATTCAGAACATCGGCGCCGGATGCAAGGTCGGGCTGAGGCGCATTTTGAAGATCATGTGAACTCTCATTGAGCAGCGGCGAGGCTGCTGACTCTGACTGAGTGGTGTCAGACCGGCGATCACGGTTCTGGGTGTCGCGGTTCTGGTTGTTGTCGCGGTCCTGATGATCCCGGTTTTGATTATCACGCCCCTGACTGTCACGGCCTTGATTGTCGCGGTTCTGGTTCCCGTCGCGCGATCCGCCATGTTGCGGTTCGCGTTGTTGGTGTTGCTGCTGCTGTTCTTGCTGTTCGCGGCGGGCATCCTGCTCGCGCTGTGCTTCGCCCAGCATGCGGGTGTAGTGTTCGGCATGTTGTTGAAAGTTTTCGGCGGCGACGCGGTCATTGCTCAACTGTGCATCGCGCGCAAGTTGGGAATACTTCTCGATGATTTGCTGCGGGGTGCCGCGCACCTTGCCTTCGGGTCCTGAACTTTCGAACACCCGGTTGACGACGTTACCAACAGACCGGGAGCGGCTCGATTTCGACCGCGAACGTGACTTGCTTGATCTCATATTAATAATTGTCCGGCCTATTTCGGTGAGGGGGACCTAATTCCTTCTTAAGTACCAAATATTGAGGCAAAAAGGGGTCCGACCATTTGATGGCTATAAAGCGAGGCGGAACATGTTCCGGCTTCTCACGAGAACGAATAAACATGCAAGTGGTGCCATGACAAGTGTAAACCGACGATAGCCACTATATAATTGCAAAAAGATGCACTCTTTCAGGCTATGCTCGACCTTAATACCGGATGGCGCGCAGATACGACACGGTCTCGTGCGTCGAAATCCTGATGGATGTGAATATCCACCAGTCCGGCAGTCTCTAGCAGATGCACGACGTCTTTGGCCTGTGTCGGTCCTATTTCACAAATGAACCGCCCCCCCGGTGCCAGATAGGTCAGCACCTGCGCACTAATCCGACGATAGGCCGTCAAGCCGTCGCCGCCGTCGCTCAGTGCGCCGTGAGGTTCCCACTCACGCACTTCGGGAGCAAGCGCAGACATTTCACTGGCTGCGATGTAAGGCGGATTGGTCACAATCAGATCGAACTGCCCCTCGACATGTTCGAACCAGTCCGAAATAAAAATATCGATCGCCTCTATGACGCCGGTGGATTGCGCATTTGCAAAAGCAACCGCACAGGCCGCTTCGGTCACATCAACCCCGACCCCGGTACATTGCCCGCGCCGATCCGCCAGCAACGTGCACAAGATCACACCAGACCCAAGGCCAAGGTCCAGAACCCGCGTGTAGGGTTCTGTTTTGGCAACCTCGATGAGGATCTCCGTTTCCGGACGTGGATCAAGCACATCGGGTGTGACCTGAAATATCCTGGTTGCAAAGTGCCGCGTGCCGATGATCTGTGACACAGGCTGCCGGCGCAGGCGTCTTGCAATTGCCTCCTCGAATGCATCAAGGGCCTGTTGGGTCAGGGGGTCAAAAATATGAACACCCAATGCCGCCGCCGACACCCCAAGCGCATGGGCAAGTAGCTTGCGAGCATCACGCGGCGCGTCGGCCACACCCGCTTCATTCAGGTGTCGCACGGCCGTTGTGACAGCCTGTTGGCCTGTTAGACCAATTTGAAACAGCCGCGTCATGCGGACTTTGTGTGAGGAGTTTGTGTCAACGGCTATATTCGGCCAGCTTGCGGGCCTGATCATCCGCCGAAAGCGCATCGATGACTTCGGTCAGATCGCCCTGCATTACCTGATCCAGTTTATAAAGCGTCAGGTTAATTCGGTGATCGGTCATCCGCCCCTGAGGGAAATTATAGGTCCGGATACGTTCTGAACGATCCCCCGTGCCGACCTGGCTTTTGCGGTCTGCCGCGCGGGCGTCATCGACCTTTTGCCGCTCCATGTCGTAAAGCCGCGCCCGTAAGACCGCCATGGCGATTTCGCGGTTGCGGTGTTGGGACTTTTCAGCGCTG
>JBLIFE010000168.1:0-5621 GCA_047633515.1 Paracoccaceae bacterium
ACGGTGCAAGCTGGCAGTTCGCATCTGCCAGCAATCGTGCTGCATTCGAGGCCAACCCGCGCGCTTATGCTCCGCAATACGGTGGTTATTGCGCTTATGCCGTGGCGCAGGGCTATACTGCCAAGACCGACCCCGACGCGTGGACGATTGTGCAGGGCAAGCTCTATCTCAATTTCTCGAAATCTGTTCGGCGGCGTTGGGAGCGCGATATCCCCGGGCAGGTTGCAGCAGCGGACATGAACTGGCCTGGTGTTCTGGCTAAATAATCCAGATTGGCGGGTGCGGGGGCCGTGCACGCTTCACAGGTCGGTTACCTGCCCTTGGAAACGCGGCGCAAAGTACCATCTATATAACATAGGCAGAGCGTCGGAACCGCCCTGCCAGTCGAAACTGTCCCTCGTTCCGTGACTTGCGCCCGGCCATTGGCCCGGGCGCTTTTTTGTGTGTATCTTGCGCCTATGAAAGAACTTGATCAAAAACTGACAAAGATATTCGAAACGACAAAAGTGGTGGCTTGCGTGGGGATGTCGCCGAACCCTGCGCGCCCCAGCAACTATGTGTCGCGCTATCTGCAAGAGCAGGGATACCGGGTGATTCCCGTAAATCCGGTTCATGCAGGACAGGTCATTCTGGGAGAGGTCGTTCAGGCCAATCTGTCAGACATCGAAGGGCCGGTAGATATGATAGATATCTTCCGGCGCTCCGAGCATGTTCTGCCTGTTGTGCAAGAGGCGCTTGCCACTCGGCCGGATCTGAAAACCATCTGGATGCAGCTTGGTGTCGAAAGCCCGCAAGCCGCAGCTCTTGCCGAGGCACGCGGGATCGCGGTGATCCAGAACCGCTGCCCCAAGATCGATCATCCGCGTTTGTTCGGTCATGCGGCGAAATAACAGGCTGGCCGTCGATTTGGCTATTTCGATCTCACGGGGCGGGGGGGTCTTTGGCGTACCAGCGTCTTCTTTGGCGGGGCGTCTTTGCCGGGTTTATCCAATCCCACTTGATCGCGCAGCACGCGGGATTTGATCTCTTCGACCTCTCCTGCCTTCAGATCACCCAGCTGGAAGGGGCCATAGCTGACGCGTAACAACCGGTTTACCTCAAGGTTGAGCGCCTCCATGGCGCGCCGGATCTCGCGGTTTTTGCCCTCGCGCAGGGCAATTGTAGCCCATGCGTTCGAACCTTGTTGCCGGTCAAGCGTCACGATCATCGGCTGGAAGCGTTCTCCGTCCACGACCAAGCCCTTGCGCAGGGGCGCAAAGCTTTCGTCGGTCGGGGCGCCGCGCATCCGTACACGGTATTTGCGCAACCATCCGGTCGCGGGCAATTCGAGTTTGCGTTTGATGTCACCGTCATTTGTCAGCAGCAGCAAACCTTCGGAATTCAGGTCCAACCGCCCGACAGACACGACGCGCGGCATGTCGGAGGGCAGCGATTCGAAAACCGTCTGACGGCCTTTCTCGTCGCGCTCGGTTGTCACAAGCCCGGCGGGTTTGTGATACAGCCACAAGCGCGGCGGCTCTGCCTCGGCAATCGGTTTGCCGTCGACGGTGATTTTGTCGTCGGGTGTGACGTTGCGCGCTGGGCTGTCGATCGTGATGCCGTTGATGGCGACACGGCCAATGGCGATCATGCGTTCGGCTTCACGGCGCGAGGCGATACCGGCCCGGGCGAGCACTTTTGCGATACGGTCGCCGGCGGGCGGATTTGCGGATGTGTTTTCGGTCATGCCTTTGCCTTATCGCGCGTCTGCGCTCTTGCCAAGCGGCCCGTTGCGCGGCACTTGGTATGATATGACGTTTACAAGCCATATGCAGGCGGCTTTGGCCGAGGCGCGCGCCGCGGCGGCACGGGGCGAGGTGCCTGTCGGGGCAGTTGTGATCGGGCCTGACGGCCATATCCTTGCGCGGGCCGGCAACCGGACCCGCGAGATATGCGATGCAACGGCCCATGCCGAGCTTTTGGCGATCCGTGCGGCTTGTGCGGTGCTGGGGCAGGAGCGGCTTGAGGGATGCGATCTTTACGTCACGCTGGAGCCTTGCGCGATGTGCGCAGGTGCCATTGCCCATGCCCGCATCGCACGGCTTTATTATGCAGCGAGCGATCCGAAATCCGGCGGAACAGCGCACGGCGCGCGTGTCTTCAGCCATGCGCAAAGCCACCACAAGCCAGAGGTCTATGACGGTATTGGCGGCAAAGAAGCCGAAGCGTTGCTCAGGGATTTCTTTGCCGCCAGGCGGTAACGAGAGAGGGCAGCGGCGTGTTAGACCTCGATGGCGACCATGACTTCGGGCTCGATCACGTCGACATCGGGCAGGGCGTCTATCAATGCCTGTGCCGATTGCTCCAATAGCGGGAAAGTCTTGTAGTGGCACGGAATTACGGTTTTGAAGTTGAAGTACCGTTTTGCCGCATAGGCCGCGCGCTTCATATCCATCGTGAAATGGCCACCCGCACACAACAACCCGATATCGGGGGCGTGCAAATCACCCATCCACTCCATATCGGCCATGATGTCGGTGTCGCCCGACACATAAATCACATGGTCCTCGGCGGCGATCATAAAGCCTGATTCGGTGCCGGCATAAATCGTGCCGTTCTCGGTCGCCATCGAAGAGGAGTGGGTGGCATTTACCATCGTGACCTCGACTGTGCCGATCTTGATCGTGCCGCCTTTGTTGAATTGCACGGTTTTGATGTCATAGGCCCCGTAGACGCCCGCAATCTCGGGGATGGCACAGACAGTTGCGCCGATCTCTTGTGCGATGCCTGCAACCTCGGATGTATGGTCGAAATGGCCGTGCGTGAGCAGAATGTGCGTGGCCCCCGCCAGAGCCTCGGGGCGTTTTGCGTCGGGAAACGAGGGGTTGCCATCCAGCCACGGGTCGATGAGCAGCACTTCGCCTGCTGCCTCGATCCGGAAACTTGCGTGGCCGAGCCAAATGATTTTCATTGCGGAGGTCCTTGTGATTGCGTCTGTCAAAGGTAGCAAAGCGGGCCGCGAATGGAAGGGTGGTTGCGCCACGAGGGGAATATCGCTGAGCGGCTATGGCGTTCTCGGTCGGCCCGAGTGGCGAAAGCCCGAATTCCAGCGAATGTGTGGCGAAAGCCCGAATTCCAGCGAATGCGCGGCGAAAGCCCGACTTGCACCGAACCAGAGCCAAGGGTAAGTCGTTTGGGAACGAATTTCCGGAGGCTGACCATGTCGATTGACACCGAAACCGCCCGCCGCGTGGCGAAGCTGGCGCGGATTGCCGTGCCTGAAGATGCGCTTCCGGCGCTGGCACAAGAATTCAACGCCATTCTGGGGTTCATCGAGCAACTCAACGAGGTCGATGTTGATGGCGTCGAGCCGATGACGTCGGTCACGCCGATGCGCCTGCCGCGCCGGTCCGATGTCGTGACAGATGGCGGGATGCAGGAAAAGATCCTGGCCAATGCGCCCGATGCGCGCGAAGGTTTTTTTGCAGTCCCCAAGGTGGTTGAATAATGTCCGAACTCTCTTCTTTGACCATTGCCGAAGCCCGCACGCGTCTGCGCAAGGGCGATTTGACCTCGGTCGAGCTGACCGAGGCATGTCTGACCGAAATCGAGGGCGCGGGAGCGTTGGGGGCTTTTGTTCACCACACGCCCGATATCGCGCGCGATGCGGCTGTTGCGGCCGATGCGCGGCTGTCAGGGGGCGACGCGCCGGCGATGTGCGGCATTCCGATCGGCATCAAGGATCTGTTTTGCACCCAAGGGGTGCCCTCACAGGCGGCCTCGGCGATTCTGGAAGGGTTCAAGCCGGAGTATGAAAGCACCGTTTCGGGGCAACTGCGCTCTGCGGGGGCGGTGATGCTGGGTAAGTTGAACATGGACGAATTCGCCATGGGCTCCAGTAACGAGACTTCGGTTTATGGCAATGCCGTGAACCCGTGGAAATGCGACGACCGTAAATTGACCCCGGGCGGCTCTTCGGGCGGGTCGGCGGCGGCTGTGGCGGGTGATTTGTGCCTCGGGGCGACGGGCACCGATACGGGTGGCTCGATCCGGCAGCCGGCAGCTTTTACCGGCATTGTCGGGATCAAACCAACTTACGGACGCTGCTCGCGCTGGGGCGTGGTGGCCTTTGCCTCGTCGCTCGATCAGGCGGGGCCGATGACAAAAAACGTGCGTGACGCCGCGATCATGCTTGAGGCGATGTGTGGCCATGATCCCAAAGACAGCACCAGTGCCGATCTGGCCGTGCCGGATTTCGAGGCCGCGTTGACCGGCGATATCCGGGGCAAGGTGATCGGCATTCCGCAGGAATACAGGTTGGAGGGCACACCGCCCGAAATCGCCAAACTGTGGGCCGATGGCACCTTGATGCTCAAGGAGGCCGGCGCCGAGATACGCGATATTTCCCTGCCGCACACCAAATATGCGTTGCCGGCCTATTACGTGATTGCTCCGGCCGAAGCGTCGAGCAATCTGGCGCGGTATGACGGGGTGCGTTTTGGCCACCGTGCGGAATTGGCCGAGGGTGATGGCATCACCGAGATGTACGAAAAGACCCGCGCCGAGGGCTTTGGCCACGAGGTCCAGCGCCGGATCATGATCGGCACTTATGTGCTGTCGGCAGGTTTTTACGATGCTTATTACAACAGGGCGCGTCGCGTGCGTGCGCTGATCAAGCGGGATTTTGATCTTGCCTTCGAGGCGGGTGTTGATGCGATTCTGACCCCTGCGACGCCTTCGGCTGCCTTTGGTCTGGGAGAGATGACGGATGCGGATCCGGTACAAATGTACCTGAACGATGTGTTCACCGTCACGGTCAACCTTGCTGGCTTGCCGGGGATTTCGGTGCCTGCCGGCCTTGATGCGCAGGGCCTGCCGCTGGGTCTGCAACTGATCGGGCGCCCGTGGGAAGAGGCGGATTTGCTGAATACAGCCTATGCCCTCGAGCAGGCTGCCGGATTCTCGGCCAAGCCTTCCAAGTGGTGGTAGGCTGCGTGACTGAAACGGGGCGGGGCCGGATTGTGCGGCCCGCGAGAGGGCTTGGCGGCTGACGCCTCCCGTGTGGCACCCGTCGCCCAATTTCGGGCCGCGCCGCGATGCGCAGCGGCCCGAAATGATCGTGCTCCACTACACGGCGATGCAAAGTGCCGAGGCCGCGCTTGCGCGCCTGTGTGACCCCGCCTTCGAGGTGTCAGCCCATTACCTGATCGCCGAAGACGGGCGGCTGTGGCAGATGGTGGCAGACCTCGACCGCGCGTGGCACGCTGGGGCAGGGACGTGGCAGGGGCGCGGCGACGTAAACTCCCGCGCCATCGGTATCGAGTTGGCCAATGATGGCGCACAGCCCTTTAGCGCGCCGCAGATGGCGTGTCTGGTGCATCTGTTGCACGGCCTGACCAAGGCCCACGGGATCGCACTGCAATCTATCATCGCTCATTCCGATATGGCACCCGGTCGCAAGGCAGATCCGGGCCGAAAATTTGACTGGCGCGGTTTGTGGCGGGCCGGCTTCGGGGTCTGGAGCGCGGCGCAGGGGCCTTCGGATTGCGATTTTGTGGCCAGTGCGCGCGGGTTCGGATATCCTTTGGACATGGATGATCCTGCACAGTGCGAGAGGCTTTTGCTTGAGGCCTTCCGGCAGC
>JBLIFE010000169.1:0-5590 GCA_047633515.1 Paracoccaceae bacterium
ATTAAGGACGCGACCGTGAAGCGGTATCACTATGACAGTCACGATCAGCTTCGCTGCCACCTCAGCGACTTCCTTGACGCCTACAATTATGCACGCCGCCTCAAGACACTCAACGGCCTGACCCCTTCCGAATACATCTGCAAAATCTGGACTTCTGAGCCAGATCGATTCATCTTAAATCCGATCCACCAGATGCCGGGACTGAACACCTAGAAATTTCGTTACTGTGTCAACCGCATCTTGCAATAGGCTCGAATTCTATAAATGTATGCAGGCCGCTTTGTGACACAAAAATCAAGACTGGAAGCCCGTATGGAGACATCATTGCCACCGGCTCCGCCGGATGGAGATATGACCGCCGTTGCCGAATGGGTCGCCGATGTTCTGCGCGACCGCATTATCAAGGGCGTCCTGCCGGCTGGCGCGCACATCGTCGAGCGTAAGCTTTCGGCGGAACTGGATGTGTCGCGGACCCCCATCAGGGAAGCGCTGAAACTTTTGCAGGCCGACAGCCTGATCGAGATTTCGCGCCACAAGGGGGCGCATGTCAAAGACTATTCTGCGCAGCAGGCGTTGGAGTTGTTCGATGTCATTGCCTCTTTGGAAAGTCTTGCCGCAGAACGCCTTGCCGCAACGATCACCGACGGGCAACTGACGCTGATCGAGGATCTGCACGCCTCAATGCTGGGTTTCTACAAGGCTGGAAAGTCCGATGAATATTTCGACTTAAACTCCACAATCCATGACACCATTTTGGCCAATTGCGGCAATCCCATCCTGCAACAGGTGCACACAAAAATGATGGCGCGGGCCCGTCGCGGACGTTTCATGGCCATTATGGACCCCGACCGGCTTGCACAGGCCGTCGCGGAGCACGAACATCTTATGAATGCCCTGCGACGGCGCGACGCTGATGCTGCCCGTCAGATCTGGCGCGATCATCTGCTGCATACAGGGCAAAGCGTCACCGATGTTTTGCGCCGTCAGGGTCTAGGCTGAGGCGCGCGCCCATAATCCTTCGGCCACGGTTTGCGCGTCTTTGATGACCTCGTCCATATCGACCCGGGTTGGCCTGCGGTGCCTCACAAGCCACTCACCTGCCACCATAACATCCGTCACATTTGCAGCAGACCCCGAATGGACGACGATCCCGTATCCGTCAATCACCGGCCTCAGGTTCGGTGCCGCAGGGTCCAGCAAAACGAGATCGGCAGGCGACCCTGCCGAAAGCGTCCCTGAGCCGTGATGCCCCTTGAGTGCCACGGCCGCATCGCGCGTGCCCCAGCTAAAGACAGTCTTCGCATCAAGCACAAATTCCATATCCGCCCGCCACCGCGCGGTTGCGATAGCCATTCGCATTGCCTCGAACATATCCGCGGACTTTGTATCAGTGCACAATGTGATCTTTGCGCCAGCCTCTTTGAGTGCCAGCACCGGTGCCGCCGCCCCGAAGGCGGCATTGCCGATCGGTGCATGGCTGACGATCACACCAGCCTGCCCCACCCTTCGGATATCGGCCGCGTCCAGAAAGATACAATGGGCCGCAACAAGGTCGCTTGTTAAAAGTCCCACATCCTCCAAAAGCTCCGACGGAGACATTCCTTCGCGGGCGCGCACTTGTGCGACCTCCATGGGGGATTGCGCAAGATGGGTGTGCACCTGTTTGCCGGTTTTGGCCGCGAGCGTAGCAAAAGTTTCCAGCATCTGGCGCGAACAGGTATCGGGCGCATGTGGCGCAAGGATGGTTGCGATACGATCATTCGCCTTGGCATCCCAAGTATCGACAAGATCAAGAGCCGCACGAAGGGTCGCCTCTCCCAGTTCAGGGTCATGCACAAAGCGGCCATTTGCCAGCGCTTCGGTCTGCGCATCCATCACCCGCCCACCGATCATCGCCCGCAGGCCGAACGCTTCGGCCGCCCGGGCCAGCGCGTCCGGCATCCGGTAATAATCAACAATCGTCGTGGCCCCTGCACACAGCATTTCCATCACGCCCAAACGGGCAAGGATTTGGGTTTCCTCTTCGGACAACCAGTGTCCTTGTGGCACCCCCGGCGTATAGGCCGGAGCAAATCCAAGGTCCTCGACCATGCCGCGCACGCTCATCAAGGGGGAATGATTGTGGCTGTTGATCAGCCCGGGCAAGCACAACGCCCCCTTGCAGTCGATGACAATATCACCTGGAGCCGGAGCAATACCTCGCCCGATGATAATCCCGTTGCGAATGGTTAGCGACCCGTTCGGAACGAATCCCTCCGTCGGGCACAACAGGGCAATATTTTGCAAGTGGAATGCCATTTCTATTTTCATTGTGCTTACTCCTTCAGCAATGACGTGGAAATCCTGCGTTCTTTTTCGTTCAACCGCCAAAATTAACCTTTAGTGCGGCCGTTTACATGGCCATCCATCGCCGGATCAGATCATCGTGTCAAATGGAATGCCATTTTAACCCGACAAAAGATACGGGCGCACACCGACAGAGGAAGACCATGTTATGAAACAGTATTCTGCACGGGGCATGACCCGTCGAACACTCCTGAAAACATCTGCAATGGCCACATTAAGCACGCTTGCAGCACCGGCGATACTGCGGGCGCAAACGAGCGAACTGGTTATCGGATGCGCGGGATCTCACACCTCGTGGATGGAGTCGATTGTCACCCCGCATATGAAAGAAGCCATCGGCGCGGATATCATTTTCGAAGGTACAAAGTCGTCTGTAAACCTCGAGAAGATGTCCTCGAACAGAGACGTCCCCTATTTGTCCGTGGTGCAAATGGACGATCCGGTGATGATCCAGGCCGTCGAAGCCGGTCTTTTGACACCGATCACACCGGATGCAGTGCCGAACATGACCGACCTGCGCCCCGACGCGACCCACATGGACGGGATGTGGTGCAACTATGTCCAACCGTGGGCCGGCATCGCCTATAACACGGACAAAACATCCGGTGTGCCGTCGTGGAACGCTCTGTGGGATCCGGCCAATGCAGGTCAGATCATTATCCCGTCGCTGCAAAACACCGAAGGCATGTGGACGTTGATGTCAGCGGCGATGCTCGGATCGGGCTTGCCGTTTTCCGAGGCGCAATACGAAATCGATGCAGCCTTTGCCAAGCTTGAAGAGCTCAAGCCGAACCTTCTGACTGTCTACACGACAATGAGTCAGGCCTTCAATCTTTTGGAGCAAGGCGAAGTGTCCATGCTTTCGGGTAACTTCTCGTCCTATACCCTGCCGCGCAAGGCCATGGGCGTGCCGGTTGATCTTGCGGCGCCAGCCGAAGGGATTTTCGCCATGCCATCGGGTATCTGTCTGGTAAAAGGCGGGCCGAACCCTGAACTCGCCCAAGCTTACGTCAACGAAATGCTTGGCCCGGTCATGCAAGCTGCGGTTGCGGATTTCGCATCCTCCGTTCCGGCCAACACGACCGTGAAAGCCGGCGCGATTGTGCCCGAAGGTGTGCCGATCTATGCCCCCGACTGGAGCTTTGTCGCAGCCAACCGCAAGTCATGGATCGAGCGTTTCGACAAGCTGATGGCGCTTTGATCCGATGATTGACAAGGTCACTGACCAGCCAGTGCAAGCGCGTCGTTATCTTGACGTCGCTGGCGTTGCCAAGTCGTTCAAAGGCACAGTGATCATGGACCAGATGAACTTTCGGGTGGCCAAGGGAGAGCTTGTTTCTCTGCTTGGCCCCTCGGGTTGCGGCAAGACGACCTTGCTGCGGATCATCGCAGGCCTGCTTGAGGCCGACACAGGGGCAATCGTTCTGGGCGGGCGCAATATCACGTCCCTGCCAGCCCACCGACGCAACATCTCGGTCGTCTTTCAGAACTACGCCCTTTTTCCGCATCTTACGGTGGCCGAAAACGTCGCATTCGGCTTGCGGGCTCGTGGCATGACAAAGACCGACGCACGCGCACCGGTGGCCGAAACGCTGGCGCTTGTGCGGATGGAAGCGTTTGCCGATCGTCCGGTCTCGGGGCTTTCAGGGGGGCAACAGCAGCGCGTGGCGGTGGCGCGCGCACTTGTCGTGTCACCGGATCTGTTGTTGCTTGACGAACCGTTCTCGGCGCTTGATCGCAAGCTGCGTGAAACCATGCAGATCGAATTAAAGGCCCTTTTGCGCAGCCGAAATATCACAGCGATCTTTGTGACACACGACCAGGAAGAAGCCATGGGCGTTTCAGACCGCATCGCGGTGATGAATTCTGGCAAGATCGAACAATTCGCCGAGCCCTCCACGCTTTATGCCCGACCCGCGTCACCGTTTGTCATGGACTTCGTCGGGCTTTCGACACGCCTGTCCGGGCGAGTGACCGCGCAGGCTGGCGGCATCGTGACCGTTCAAACAAGCGCCGGAGCCTTGCGCGCGCATGGCGACTACCCGCAAGGAACAGCGGTACAGGTCGGGGTCAGGCCCGAATTGATCGACCCCGAACCTACAGCCGAGATGAACCGGATCAACGTGCAACTTGACGATGTCATGACACTCGGCTCGAAAACCGTGCTGCACGGGGTGGCCGCTGACGAGGACCAGTTTCTTTGTGAATTGTCAGGCATCCGCACGGATTTCACCCGTGGGACAACCGTCACGTGGGGTTGGTCTGTCGCAGACACGCTGATCCACGCGCTGCCAACATGATCGGCGGGTCAAATCGCATCGCTCTTCTGGCGGTCCCGGGATTGGCGTTTCTGGCGGTTGTCTACGCCTTGCCTCTGGCGCTTTTGCTTTTCAAGAGCCTGCAGGGTGCGAACGGGCTGACGCTGGTTACCTACATCGATTTCTTCTCTGACGAATTCAACAGGGTGGTCTTGTGGCGGACCTTGCGGGTGGCGCTTCTGACGACGCTGCTTGCACTTGTCATTGCATACCCTACCGCGTTCGCAATGGCCCGCGCGAAAGGTATCTGGTTGACGGTGTTTCTTGTGGCGCTTGTGCTGCCGATGTCTCTGGGTGTGATCGTCAAGGCATTTGCGTGGTCGATCCTTTTCCGCTCCAACGGGTTTATAAACACGTCGCTGCAAGCCCTTGGTATCACGGATGAACCGGTGCGCATGCTGTTCACCGAAACAGCCCTTATCATCGGGGCGGCAAACGTCTTTTTACCATTCATGGTGCTGCCGATATACTCGGTAATCCGGCAGCTCGACAGCAGCCTGCCAGAGGCTGCATCGTCACTGGGAGCAACACCCTGGTTCCGCTTCACCCGGGTGACCTTGCCGCTCAGCCTGCCCGGTGTCGTGGCGGGGTCGGCCTTTACGTTCTCACTTGCTATTTCGATGTATGTGATCCCGTCCCTGATTGTCGGAGAGCGCCAGCAAACCCTGTCGATGCTGATCGCAAGATCGTTCTTCTACCTGCGAGACGAGCCACTCGGGTCGACGATTTCGGCAATATTATTGGCGATTGCAATTTTCGTCGTGCTGTTTTCAAGCTGGCTTGCAGGCCGTCTGGGAGCCCGCCAATGACCCCTATCGACCGCATCGCAATCTTTGGCGCATGGCTGATCGGGATTGCCTGTATCCTTTTTCTGATGCTGCCTATTGCCATCACGGTGGCGACCTCTTTTACCTCCTCTGCCGTCT
>JBLIFE010000170.1:0-5578 GCA_047633515.1 Paracoccaceae bacterium
GCCGCACGCGATTTTGCCGGCGCGATGGCACGGCGCTATCAACCGGGGGCATCCAGCAGGTCCGAACTGGCTCGCGCGGCGCAATCGGCCCTGTCACGGGGGCAGGTCTCTGATGCGGTGCAATGGTCGGGTGCGGCCATCACTTTAGGTGACGCAGCGGCGGATTGGAGCCTTTATGCGTTGGCCACTCTATCACTGCAAAGCCCGGATCAAAATGTGCAGCGACAGGCAGCCAACCGGTCCTTGATGGCGGCCACAAACGGATACCTGCGGGCTGTGGACGCGGCCGAACGCGCCGCCGCTCTGGAGCATCTTGCCCGCGCACTCGAACGAACGGGGCGGGCCGGACAAATGATTCCGGCGCTACGGCTTGCACAACAAATCGCCCCGACGCAGGCGCGTGGCGCCCTGTTGGACGCAGCTATTGCCAAATACGGCTTTCGGGTTGTTGACCACCGGATCGAAAGTGATGCCGCCGCCCCGCGATTGTGTGTCATTTTCTCTCAGGCGCTTGATAGAAATGTTGATTATGCGCCTTTCGTTCAATTGCCAGGGGTCAATTTTTCGGTTCAGGCTCAAGACCGCGAATTATGTGTAGACGGTGTTGTGCATGGCAACCGGTATGCCCTTACCCTGCGGGCGGGCCTGCCCGACGCGGCCGCAGAGCCGATGGCACGCACGTCCAGCCTTTCCCTTTATGTCCGGGACCGTGCGCCGTTGGTCCGGTTTCCGGGGCGGGCGTATATTTTGCCAAAAGCACTGGACGCAGCCCTGCCTGTTGTCACGGTGAACGTCACGCAGATCGATCTGGTGCTGCGGCGCATCAGTGACAGGAACCTGATCCGCGTCATGCAGGAAAATTACTTTGGGCGCCCTTTGTCAATTTATGAAGAAAGCGCCTTTGTGGGCGATCTTGCCGAGGAAATCTGGCGTGGAACGGGGCAGGTCGGATCGACCCTGAATGCCGACGTTACAACGCGTTTGCCGATGGGAGCCGTGGTCGCGGATCTTGACGCTGGTATTTACGCCTTGCAGGCCAAGGTGCAGGGTGCGGATGCCTACGAAACCCCGCCTGCCACGCAGTGGTTTGTGATTTCCGATATCGGGATTGCCACGATGCAAGGCAGCGACGGGTTGCATGTGATCGCGCGTAGCCTTGCGTCTGCCGAACCCAAGCCGGATATGACGGTTACGTTGCTGTCGCGGGCAAATGCGGTGCTTGGCACGTCTGTCACGGATGCGTCGGGATATGCACGGTTTGACGCAGGTCTGGCCCTTGGGCGCGGGGCGGCGGCACCGGCGCTTGTGACAGTCGAGGACGGGACGCGCGATATTGCGTTCCTGTCCCTTACCGATCCGGCCTTTGATTTGTCGGATCGCGGGGTCGAGGGGCGGGCGGCCTCGGGGCCGATCGATGTGTTTTTGACGACGGATCGCGGGGCGTACCGGGCAGGAGAGGTCATTTATGCGACAGCGTTGGTCCGCGACGGACGGGCAAAGGCCCTGTCGGGCCTGCCTGTTACCGCAATTTTGCGCCGCCCCGACGGTGTCGAGTATTCCCGCCACCGCTCGGACAGCGGCATGGCGGGGGGGCATGTTTTTGCTTTGCCGGTTGTCGAAACGGCACCGCGCGGGACGTGGACACTGGCGCTTCATGCTGATCCGACCGGCCCAGCACTGGCCAGCCGGACAGTGCTGGTAGAGGACTTCCTGCCAGAGCGGATCGATTTTGATCTGGCGTTGCCACAGACACAGGTACGTTTGTCCGATACGCCACCGCTTGCTGTGGATGTGCGCTATTTTTTCGGGGCTCCGGGCGCGGGTTTGCGGGTCGAGGGCGAGGTGATGGTCCGCGCTGCGAACGGGCTTTCGGATTATCCGGGCTACCGTTTCGGTCGCCATGACGTGCCGTTTGCGTCACAGCTTGATGTGTTGGCCATGGCCACAACCGATGCGGCCGGGGCGGCCACGGTCGCGGTCCGTTTTCCCGAGGTCCAGACACCTGATCGCCCGCTCGAGGCGCGGTTCACCTTGCGCGTTGCCGAAGGTTCCGGTCGCCCGGTCGAGCGTGAGCTGGTACGCGCGCTTGCGCCTGACGGGCCGATGATCGGGATCCGCCCTTTGTTCGACGGCGTGATCCCCGAAGGCAGCGAAGCCGTCTTTCGCCTGATCGCCGCAAACGGAGCACAAGCCCGACAGGACGTGGCCCCAATGCCGGTGAAGTGGGCGGTGAACAGGGTCGAGACACAGTATCAGTGGTATTCCAGTTACGGAAACTGGAACTGGGAGCCTGTGACACGCCGGACGCGCATCGCAAGCGGTGAGACGCGGCTGGATGCGGCGCCCGTCGATATCGCTGTGCCGGTTGGCTGGGGCAGCTACGAACTTGAGGTGGAGCGGACAAATGGTGCGTATATCGCCAGCTCTGTCGGGTTTCATGCAGGATGGTATGCGCCGGCGGATGCGTCCGGCACGCCCGATACACTGGATGTGTCGCTTGACAAACCAAGGTATGCGCCCGGCGAGACTGCAACGCTGCGCGTGGTGCCGCGCATGGCGGGTAAGGCGCTTGTGACGGTGATGTCAAACCGGTTGATCGACATGAAGATGGTGGATGTCTCTGCCGGAGAAAACCTGATTTCGCTGCCGGTGACGGAAGAATGGGGCGCGGGCGCTTATGTCGTGGCACGGGTGATACGCCCGATGGATCAGGTGGGCGGTCGTACGCCCTCTCGTGTGCTGGGCCTGCGTCATGCCGGTGTCGAAACACCGGACCAGCGGCTTTCGGTAGCCTTTGAAATGGCGTCGACGGCTGCGCCCAGAGCCCCTGTGGAGGTTGTGCTAAGGGTCGACGGTATTGCCCCCGGAGAAGACGCCTTTGTAACGATAGCGGCTGTCGATCAGGGTATTTTGAACCTGACAGGGCATCACCCCCCTGATCCCGAAGGATATTTTCTGGGGCAACGCAAGCTTGGAATGGGGTTGCGAGATATTTACGGGCGTTTGATCGACGGAATGAACGGTGCTGTTGGTACGCTGCGTTCGGGAGGCGACGCGATGGCCTCGATGCGGATGCAAACTGCGCCACCCACCGAGGATTTGGTGGCGTATTTTAGCGGGCCGCTTGAGGTGGCACCGGATGGAACCGTGCGAACAAGCTTTGCGTTGCCGTCGTTCAACGGGTCTGTTCGATTCATGGCGGTGGCATGGTCGGACAGTGCGACCGGGGCGGCGGATGCCGAAGTGCTGGTGCGTGATCCGGTTGTGGTGACGGCGTCATTGCCACGCTTCATGGCTCCCGGAGACCGCGGCCGGATGCTGCTTGAACTTACCCACGCCGAAGGGCCAACCGGTGATGTGCGGGTTGTTGTTGCAGCCTCACAGCTGGTGCCTGTCGGGCTTGACCAGCGCGTGACGTTGGCAAAGGGCGCGTCGGCGCGGCTTGAAGTCGGTTTGGCGCCGCAAACCCTTGGGACGCAAAGCATCGAGGTCGCGCTTACGACACCCGAGGGCCGTGTGTTGATCAAAACTGTCACACTTGCGGTGCAGTCGAATGACGCAGAGGTCGCGCGCACCAGTCGTTTTGATCTGGCGGCGGGCGACACCTTTAGCCTGTCACGCGATGTTTTTGCAGGCTTGGTGCCGGGCAGTGGCACGGCCACGCTTGCGTTGGGTGCGCTGGGCCGGTTAAATGCTCCGGGGCTCCTCGAAACCCTCGACAGGTATCCTTATGGCTGCACCGAACAAACAACCAGTCGCGCGCTGCCGCTTTTGTATTTCGACCAACTTGCCATTGCGATGGGCGGTGACAAAGACACCACAATCCGCCTGCGTGTCGATCAGGCGATTGCGCGGGTTCTGTCACGGCAGGCCAATTCTGGCGGATTTGGGCTTTGGCAGGCGCAGAGTGGCGATTTCTGGCTTGATGCTTATGTCACCGATTTTCTCAGCCGGGCGCAGGTTCAAGGGTACGATGTTCCGCGCATCGGTTTTTCGATGGCACTGGATAACCTGCGCAACCACGTGAACTATGCGCCTGATTTTGACGCCGTATCGGGAGGGGGCGATGATATCGCCTATGCGCTGCTGGTTCTGGCACGCGAGGGGGCTGCCACGATGGGGGATCTGCGATATTATGTCGATGTGAAGGGGGCTGAGTTTGCAACTCCGCTGGCTTCGGCGCAACTGGGCGCGGCTTTGGCACTTTACGGGGATCAACTGCGCGCGGATCAGATGTTTGCGCGGGCGGCCGTGCAGATGGCATCGCGCATGGCTGACGATAGCAATGCCCTTTGGCGGGCCGACTACGGGAGCAATTTGCGCGATGCAGCAGCGGTTTTGACACTGGCTGTCGAGGCAGGAACCCGCGTTATTGACACCGAGACCCTTGCCCGGCGGCTTGCTGTTGCGGATGGGCGCGCGCAATCGACCCAAGAGGCTGCATGGACCTTGCTTGCTGCTCATGCCTTGACCCAAGCGGCACCGCAATCGGGCTTTACGGTCGACGGTTCTGTGATCAAGGGGCCTTTGGTGAAACTCCTGAAGGATTTGCCGGACACTGCTGCGATCCGCGTAACCAACGGGTCAGGGCGCACGACGCAGGTGACCCTGACCACCTTTGGCGTGCCGGACGAGCCGGTGGCGCGGGGCGGCAATGGCTATGTGATAGCACGTCAGTATTACACAACCGACGGAGAGGCTGCGTCTGCCGAAGGGGCGCGTGTGGGGACGCGGCTTGTGGTTGTGCTGACGATCACGCCTTTCGGGCAGGCCGATGCGCGGTTGATGATCAATGACCCGCTTCCGGCGGGGTTCGAGATTGATAATCCCAACTTGCTCCGCTCGGGGGATGTACGCGGGCTGGGAGTGTTGAACCTTGCTGATGTCCAGATGGCCCAATTCCGTGACGAACGGTTTCTGGCTGCGGTGGATTGGCGCTCTGAGCAGCCGTTTCAACTGGCTTATGTGGTGCGGGCAATCTCGCCAGGGGTCTTTCACCATCCGGCCGCGTCGGTCGAGGACATGTACCGGCCCCGCAACAGGGCGCGCACAGATGCCGGTCGTATTACAGTTCTAGAATGAGGCGGATCTGGCTGATCTGTCTTGCGGTGTCTTTGGCCTTTGTCGGGGGGGGCAGAGACGGATTTGATCGCTGGATTGACGCCACCGTCCTGCCGCCGTTGCAGGTTGAAACCGGTGTGGAGGTCCGTGATCGGGCGGGTGTCTTGCTGCGGGCCTATACGGTTGCAGATGGGAAATGGCGGCTGAACGTTGCGCGCGCGCAGGTCGATCAAGGGTATCTTGCGATGTTGATTGCCTATGAGGACAAGCGGTTTTTCAATCATGGCGGCATCGACCCTGTTGCGGTGTTGCGAGCAGGGTGGCAGGCGGCCACAACCGGACGGATTGTGTCGGGGGGATCGACCCTGACAATGCAGGTTGCACGCCTGTTGGAGCACAGCGGTACGGGAAAGTTTACGGGGAAACTGCGGCAAATGCGGGTTGCGCTGGCTTTGGAACGGCGATTAGGCAAGCCCGAGATCCTTGACCTCTATCTTTCTCTGGCCCCGTTTGGAGG
>JBLIFE010000171.1:0-5570 GCA_047633515.1 Paracoccaceae bacterium
CTGCGGGCTCTGTTACCTTGGGCGACACGCTGTCGATCAAGGTATTTCAAGCCTTGGCTGCGGCGCTTGATATGGCAGGATCGCGCAAGGTTGTACTGTCCGACACCGGTAACTTTCCCTCCGATCTCTACATGGCCGAGGGCCTGCTGCGCCTGATGCCCGACAAACGGCTGCTCACTGTCGCCCCTGACGCCATCGAAGACGCCCTGACCGAGGACATCGCCGTTTTGATGCTGACGCAGGTCGATTACCGCACGGGGCGACGGCATGACATGGCCCGCATCACGGCACTGGCACAGGCCAAAGGCATCGTCGTTATCTGGGATCTGGCCCATTCGGCCGGTGCCTTTCCCGTCGAGCTGGAGGCCTGCCGTGCAGAGTTCGCCTGTGGCTGCACGTATAAATACCTCAATGCCGGCCCGGGCGGTCCGGCCTTTATCTACGTGCGCCCTGATCTGGCGGACACGGTCCAGCCTGCATTGGCCGGGTGGCTTGGCCACAGCGACCCTTTCGCCTTTGATCCCGGTTACCGGCCCGGCGCGGGCATTGCGCGGATGCGCATCGGCACGCCGCCGGTGCTGCAAATGGCGGCACTTGAGTCAGCGCTGGATATCTGGGACGCGGTTGATCTGTACGATGTGCGCCGCCGCTCGGTCGCGCTTTCGGAACGGTTTATCGCCGGGGTCGAGGCCACTTGCCCCGAACTGGTGCTTGTCAGCCCGCGCGAGGCGGCGCTGCGTGGCAGTCAGGTTTCTTTCAGGTTTACAGATGGCTACGCCTTGATGCAGGCGCTGATTTCGCGTGGCGTCATCGGGGATTTCCGCGCACCCGACCTTGTGCGGTTCGGGATTGCGCCGCTTTACAATGACGAGACCTGCATCGATCACGCCGTCGCCACGCTTGCCGATATTGTGGCGACCCGCGCGTGGGATATGCCCGCCTTTCGCGTGCGCGCCGCCGTTACCTAGTCCGTGCTTGCCCAGACGGCGGTCCGGCCCTAGGGTCGTGGCTCAAACAAAGGACCCGTGATGACACAGTGCGTTTTCGTTCAGATCCGCTGCAAGCCCGGCACGACCTATCAGGTTGCAAATGCCATCGTATTGAAAGAAGTCCATTCGGAGCTGTATTCCACCAGCGGGGACTGGGATCTGTTGCTCAAGCTCTACATCCCCGAATCCGAAGACATTGGCCATTATATCAACGAACGTCTGCTGGATATCCCGTCAATCGAGCGCTCGCTGACCACCCTCACGTTCAAAGCGTTCTGACGCCGACCACAGGTGCCTTTGCTGCTGTGACGAAGCGAGCCGGGGTAATTTCTCCATTTCTTGAACATCACCGCCTGTCGGGGCACGTCGGGAGTATCGCTTTGGAGCTGGCTGGTTTTGCTTTGTTGGCGTGTACCGCGTTTGTTTTTGCCGGCGGTGTAAAGGGGCTGACGGGGCTAGGCTTGCCCACAACAGCGATCGGGCTGTTGACGCTTTTTATCGAGCCACGGGTTGCGATTGCGGTCGTGTTGTTCCCGATGGTTTTCACCAACGCGTGGCAAGTCTGGAGGATGGGCGATATCGCAGGCGCGCTGCGGCGCTATATCTGGTTTGCGGGCGTGTTGATGATCGGGGTCGGGGTCACCACGATGCTGGCCGCACAGGCCTCTGACAGGTTGATTTTTGCAGTGACAGGTATGGTGATCATTCTGTTTGTCGCGGTGAATTTCTTGTTAAGTCCTCCGAAACTGCCCGACCGTTACGACCGGACGGCCCAAATCGTGATGGGAACAATCGCCGGGATCATGGGCGGGCTTACGGCCGTCTGGGGCCCGCCGATGGCGATATACCTCAGTGCCCGACAGGTGGAAAAAGACGAGTTCGTGCGCGTCACGGGGCTGTTGATTTTTCTGGGCTCCTTGCCGCTGGTGGCCGGATACGTCGTGGCCGGTTTTCTGACCCTGCCTCTAGCGGTCATGTCGGGCGCGCTCATCTTACCAACACTGGCCGGTTTCGCCCTTGGCGAACGCATTCGTGGAAACCTGCCACAGGCAAAGTTCCGCAAAGTGCTGCTTTATGTTTTTCTGGTTCTTGGCCTCAATCTGATCCGGCGCGCGATCTGGAACGTCTGACCCTTTTAACCACGCTGCCGCAAGATCATCGCCACAAGATCATCGCCGCGCATGTGGCTCTTTCCTTAATGTGTCGCAGGCTGCTAGGCTTTACCGGAGCAATGTGGCTTGAGACACACTGTATTTTTTGACGGAGCATACCGATGTCCACCTCTCCTTTCGAAACGGCACAAAGCCGGCCCCACTGCCCCACATCCGAATTCGCGCGCGAAGAGGTCGCGCTGGCCAATCGCAACTCCGGCCTGCCGCTCGAGCTTTTGCGCCATGACATCACGCCGCTCGGGGCGCATTACCTTTTGACGCATTTCGATATTCCCTATCTGCCGACGCAGGGGTTCTCGCTGGATTTCAAGGGGGCTTTCGCCAATCCGTTTTCGCTTGATCTTGAGGCGATCAGGGCGCTGCCCCGCATCACCGTGCCCGTGACACTTGAATGTGCCGGAAACGGGCGGGCCGAGCATGCTTTGCGCTCCCGCTCGATGCCGTGGCGCCACGAGGCCGTAGGGACGGCGGAATGGTCCGGCACTCCACTGTATCCGTTGATCGAAAAGGCCGCGCCACAGGCGGATGTCTGCGAGATAAGTTTTATCGGTGCCGATCGCGGGTTTGACAAGGGTCATGCCCATGCTTTCGGGCGCAGCCTGACGTTGGAGCAATTGAAAACGCTTGATGTTTTACTCGTGACCGAGATGAACGGCCAGCCGTTGATGCCGCAACACGGCGCACCGCTGCGCATTGTCGTGCCCGGATGGTACGGCATGGCCAGCGTCAAATGGCTGACCACTATCGAGGCGCTGACCGAACCGTTTACTGGGCATCAACAGGTTGGCACCTACAGGTTCCGCGACACCGCCGACAGCTCCGGAGAACCGGTGACAGGCATCAGGGTAAAGTCCCTGATGGTGCCGCCGGGCATTCCCGACTGGTACTCCCGCAGGCGCCTGGTTGGCGCCGGCATGACACGGCTGGAGGGGCGGGCATGGAGCGGACTGGGACGCCAGATCGTAAAGGTCGAGGTCAGCACCGGTGACACATGGCACGAGGCCACGTTGCTGCCATCGGTGGGCACTTATGCGTGGCGCGGGTGGCAGTTCGACTGGCAGGCAACAGAGGGGACGCATGCCTTGCGCTGCCGCGCCACGGATGATGCGGGCGACGTTCAACCGCTGGAACCGCCGTGGGACGTGGCGGGTTTTGGCAACAACATGGTTCAAACGCTCGAAGTTCAGGTGGCCGAAACCGCTTGACGCCGCACCAGATCGTCTCGGGACCTACGATTAGGAATTGCTTTGTTGCGCAAATTGGGGAAGCGTTAACCCAAACGATCTGCGGTCCAAGCCGCGTGGGGGGGCACCATTCGGGATATAACGATACTGGAGGATATGCGGATACCGATGCAGGACGGCATTTCGTTGTCTGCACGGGTCTGGATGCCGCAAACAGCACAGAGCCATCCGGTGCCTGCGATCCTCGAGATATTGCCCTACCGCAAGCGTGACGGGACAACCGCACGGGACGAAACAACCCATGCCGCCTTTGCGCCCCACGGCTATGCCTGTCTGCGTGTGGACTTGCGCGGATGCGGCGAAAGCGAGGGGCTGTTCGACGACGAATACTCCCTGCGGGAGCTTGAGGATATCTTTGCCACGATCCAGTGGATCGCAGATCAGGGCTGGTGCACCGGGGCCGTGGGGATCATGGGCATCAGCTGGGGCGGGTTCAACGGGCTACAGGTTGCCGCGATGACCCCTCCTGCGCTGAAGGCGGTGATTTCGATCTGCGCCACCGCCGACCGCTTTGCCGACGACATCCACTACAAGGGGGGGTGCCAGCTGACCGAAAATATCGGTTGGGCGGCATGCGCGATGTCGTGGTTCTCGATGCCGCCCGATCCCGCGCTTGTCGGAGATGGCTGGCGCGAGACGTGGCTGACAAGACTTGAGGCCACGCCGAACCTTGCGCCTGTCTGGACCGGCCACGCAAATCGTGACGCCTATTGGCAGCACGGTTCGGTCTGCGAAAACTACAGCGCAATCAAGGCTGCGGTCCTGACCATCGGCGGCTGGCATGACGGCTACCGCAACACCCCCGCGCAGCTTTTGGCCAATCTCGAATGTCCGGTAAAAGCGATTGTCGGACCATGGAACCACAAATACCCGCATCTGGCCGCGCCCGAGCCGCGCATCGACTTTGTTCACGAGGCCCTGCGGTGGTGGGACCACTGGCTAAAAGGGCACGACACCGGCGTGCAGGATGATCCGGCGTATCGCGCCTATCTGATGGAGTCAGTCGCCCCCTCGACATCTTTTGACACCCGCCCCGGACGTTGGATCGGACTTGCATCGCTTGAGGAACCGGACGTGACGATGCAGGCTCTGGCCTTCAACGGCACACAGCTTGCCCCAACCGCCGGACCGGTTGAGCGCCGCGTCGTGACCAACACCGCCTGTGGCACAACCTGCGGAAAGTACTTCCCGTTCGGGTTCGGGCCCGGTGAACTGCCCGATGACCAATCAGACGATGATGCGTTGTCGCTGTGTTTCGACACACAGCCGCTGGCGGATGCGCGCGATCTGGTGGGGGCTGTGCAAGTGAATTTGCGACTGGCCGCCGACAGGCCGCGGGCACAGGTGGCCGTGCGGCTGTGCGATCTACGCCCCGACGGGACATCGGCGCTGATTTCGCACGGGTTTCTGAACCTGCGCCACCGTGAGGGGTTCAGCAAGGCGGTCGATCTGATCCCCGGTACAACTTATGAGGTCAAGGTAATGCTTGATCAATGCGCCTACCGGTTGCCCGCCGGACACCGGCTGCGGATTGCGCTTTCGCCAAGTTACTGGCCCTTTATCTGGCCCGAAGCAGAGCCCGTCACACTTACCTGCACAGGCGGAACGGTGGCGTTGCCCGTCTGGAAAGGTGTAAGTCTGCCAGTTGACTTGCGCGTGCTCCAACCTGTCGAGGCGTCGAAAACGCACAAACAGACCCGTGACACTGTTGAGCAACAGGACCGTGTGGTGCTAAACAAGGTCATGAACCTTCGGATAGACGCCGATCACGGCGAGGTCGAAAACCTTACACACGGATTACGCAACGCATCATCACTGAGCGAAACGTGGTCTATTGCACAAGACGATCCTGCATCAGCTAGTGCGACAATCCTGTGGGAACGCAGTATGGCGCGCGCGGATTGGTCCGTGCGGACCTGTTGCGAAACCCGCATGACCACCGATGCAACATCGTTCCACATCGAGGCGACACTGACGGCATTCGAAGGCGATAAAATCGTTCTAGAACGCCACTTCAACGACAGCGTTCAACGCTAAACAACAACAACAAAAACCACGACTGGGAGTTATCAATGTCAGACGAACTGAAATATCTGAGCAAACTTGCGGCAGCAGGCAAGCTTGACCGCCGCGCCTTTATGGGGCGCGCAGCAGCCCTTGGGGCA
>JBLIFE010000172.1:0-5547 GCA_047633515.1 Paracoccaceae bacterium
CGGTATCTCGGCTCCGAGGTTCCGTCCGAGGAGTTGATCTGGCAAGATCCGGTCCCTGCTGCTGATCATGACCTGATCAATGCAGCCGACATCGCGGACCTGAAGCAGCAGATCCTTGCAACCGGTCTGTCCGTTTCGGCGTTGGTTGGTGCGGCATGGGCTTCTGCGTCCACCTTCCGTGGGTCCGATAAACGGGGCGGGGCCAATGGGGCACGCGTTCGCTTGGCCCCCCAGAAAGATTGGGAGGTCAATCACCCTGCGCAGCTGGCGACGGTTGTTTCGGCCCTCGAAGGCATTCAGACAGCGTTCAACGCCGCGCAAACTGGTGGTAAAAAGGTCTCTCTTGCGGATTTGATCGTTCTGGCGGGATCAGCGGCTGTCGAGCAGGCAGCAAAGGCGGCAGGGCACGATGTGGCCGTTCCGTTTACGCCGGGGCGTGGTGATTCCTCACAGGAACAAACCGATATCGAGAGCTTCTCGGCGCTGGAGCCTGCGGCAGACGGTTTCCGCAATTACCTCAAGGCGGCCTATACGGTTTCCTCCGAGGAATTGCTGGTCGATCGGGCGCAGCTTCTGACATTGACGGCCCCTGAAATGACCGTTCTGATCGGTGGTCTGCGTGTGTTGAACATCAACACAGGCGCCGCACAGCACGGAGTGTTCACCGACGCACCAGAGACACTGACCAACGACTTCTTCACGAACCTGCTTGATATGGGCACGGAGTGGACGCCGGTATCTGATGTGGTCGATGTCTTTGAAGGGCGCGACCGTGACAGCGGTGCGTTGAAATGGACAGGAACCCGCGCGGATCTTGTGTTCGGGTCGCATTCTCAGTTGCGCGCAATCGCAGAGGTGTACGCAAGCGATGACGCCAAAGGGGCGTTTGTCGAGGGCTTTGTGGCGGCTTGGACCAAAGTCATGAACCTTGACCGGTTCGATCTTGCCTGATCGGGTTTGATATGCCGCAGGGTGTGGCCGGTTCGCTGGCCACACCTGACCGTTTCGAGGCCTGTGTTGCTGACCCCTAGACGCGCGTGCCGCGCTTTTTGGTCCTGTGCCAGATAATCAACCCGGAGCCGACCACAATTGACGCCCCTGTAATGGTCCAGATGTCCGGCAGATCACCAAAGACCACAAAACTGGTAATCGTCAGATAGATCATGAACGAATAGGTATAGGGCATCAGGGTATGTGCCGGCGCATAACCATGAGCCCGCGTCATCAATTCATGGCCACCCCAGCCCCAGACCCCTAAAGCGATCAACAATCCCCACTCCAGCGGACTCGCAGGAGGCTGCCAAGTAAGCCAGGCAACAGGCAGCAACAGCAGCGTTCCGATCAGTCCCATGTAAAACTGCATGGTTTCCGTGGCAACTATGCCGGAAAGCTTGCGCGTCAAAATCGAATAAAGCGCGATCGCAACCGCGTTGTGGATCGACAAAAGCATGGCCCAGTGAAAATGCGCACCAAAGGGTCGGATCACCACCAGAACGCCGATAAACCCGAACAAAATAGCAAACCATCGCCACGGACCGACCCGTTCGCCCAGCAAGGGCCATGACAGGGCGCAAACCACAATCGGAGCTGAGAACATGATCGACGAGGTCACAGTCAACGGCAGAAACTTCAAGGAGTAGAAGTTGAAAACCGTCGAGACAACCAAAAGAACAGCGCGCAAAAGCACCAGATGGGGCAGGGCAGTTGCAAACCTGTCCCGCGCGATGCCGTTGCGGGCAATAACCGCCAAGCTAACCACAAAGTGCCCCAAATAGCGCATGAAAGCGAGTTGAAACGCTGACAAGCCGGTTATCACCAACCATTTTACCGATGTATCAAGCAGTGAAAATACTAGGTACGCCAAGAGCATCATCACGATGCCCAGTCCGGCTTTGTCCTCGTTGGCGCGGGCCAGAACGGCCATGTTACCCTTTCAGAGTCTCTGCGTAAAAGTCCACCATCTCGCACACCATCAGCTCGCCGCGCCCGTCCGACACCGCGTCCTTCAATGCATTTAGCGGGGCAGGGGCAATTCGGCTTGTGGCACCGGCCTGTTCTGCCATCTGGCTGTAATACCCTACGTCTTTTGCAGCGTTCTTGATCGCAAAGGCAAGTTTTGAGGTGTCGTTGTCAATTCCGTAAGCGGCCACGAAATCCATCATCCCCGAATGCAGAGGCCCTGCGGCCATCACATTATAAAGATCCTGCCGACCGACCCCGGCGATATCGGCCATGGCGAGGGCCTCTGCCATGGCGTTGGCGACGGTCATCCCGAAGAAGTTGTTGATCAGCTTGATCGTGTGACCGGCCCCTGACGCCCCGAGATGAAAGACGTTCTCGCCGATATCCTTGAGAACAGGCTGTACCGCCTCAAAAGCGGCAGCATCGCCTGCGCACATGATATTGAGCAACCCGTCTTTGGCGTGGGCGGGGGTGCGGCCGAGCGGTGCGTCAAGATACGCCGCCCCCATGGCCGATGCGGTCGCCGAAAGGCCTCGTGTCGAGGCGGGCAAAGACGTACCAAAGTCGATCACCGTCGCGCCGGTCTTGAGCCCTGCGAACACACCGTCGGGGCCGTTCATCCGGCTTTCGACCGAAGCGGAGGTGTCCATACACAGCATAATAATATCACTTGCGGCAGCCACGTCGCGCGCGGTCGGGACTTCTGTTGCGCCGCGTGCCACGGCGGCATCAATTGCGGGTCGTGTACGGTTTGCGGTGATTGTCAGCGCATAACCCTGATCCTGAAGCCGCCCGACAATTGCCGCGCCCATCAAACCTAGCCCGATAAATCCGATTGTTGGTCTTGTCATTTAGAGGGTCCTTGTGAACTGAGTGACAGCCGGAAGTGTGAACGCTGATGTGATAATGCCGACTACGCTACATTACTGCACCGATCTGCCACGGCACGAACTCGTGATCGCCAAGCCCCTGCGCCTGGGATTTTGTTGCCTCGCCAGAGGCCACACGCAGGAACATGTCATAGATTTCGCGCCCCTTTTGCTCAAGGGATACGCCTTGGCCGAACATGGTGCCGGCATCGATATCCATGTCCTCGGACATCCGCTGCGCCATGTCGGAATTGGTTGCAATCTTGATTGTGGGCGCCGGTTTCGAGCCAAAGGCCGATCCACGCCCGGTGGTGAAGCACACAAGGGTGCAGCCGCCTGCGATCTGTCCCGTGACACTGGCCGGATCATAGCCGGGGCTGTCCATAAAGGTGAAGCCCTTGGCCCGCACGATTTCGGCATATTTATAGACGCCGTTCAGGGGGGTGGTGCCGCCCTTGGAAGCCGCCCCCAAAGACTTTTCGAGGATCGTGGTCAGCCCGCCTTGCTTGTTTCCGGGGCTCGGGTTGTTATCCATGCTGCCTTTGTTGCGCGCGGTATAGTCCTCCCACCAGCGGATCATGCCAACCAGCTTTTCGCCGATCTCGTCCGAGGCCGCGCGGCGGGTCAAAAGATGCTCGGCGCCGTAAATTTCAGGAGTTTCTGCCAAAACGCCAGTGCCGCCCTGTGCGGTCAGCAGATCACAGGCGTAGCCAAGTGCAGGATTGGCCGTGATCCCCGACCACGCGTCCGATCCGCCACATTGCAGGGCAACGGTCAATTCGGACGCAGGGCACGGGGTGCGCCGGGCTTGATTGGCGATGGGCAACATCCTGTGCACCTTTTCGATGCCCAATTCGACTGTGCGGCGCAACCCTGCGACAGATTGGATGTTCATGGTCTGGAAAAGTGGCCCCTGTTTCAGGCCCCAAGCCTCGAGCAGCCAGTCGATCTGGTTCATTTCGCAACCTAGACCAACCATCAACACGCCGCCGTGGTTCGGATGCCGGGCATAACCCCACATGACGCGTTGCAATGCCTCGAAGCCTTCGCCGTCACCTGCCATTCCGCAGCCTGTGCCGTGTACAAAGGCCGCGACGCCGTCAACATTGGGATATTGGGCCATAATTTCAGGAGTAAAGGCATCGGCAATGCGCCGTGCGGCTGTGGCAGAACAATTCACCGAGGTGATGATGGCGATATAATTGCGTGTTCCGACGTGGCCGTTGTCACGCCTGTAGCCCATAAAGGTGTCGCGGTCGGCTTCGGGGATCATCGGTATCGGGCGCAGGTCGGTGCCGAACTGATACTCGGCGTTTGTATTGCGGAACGCAACGTTGTGGGTGTGCACATGATCGCCTGCTGCAATGTCATTGCTGGCATAGCCGATCACCTGTGCATATTTCCGGATCGGTGCGCCTGTTGGTACGGGCTGCGTGGCGATTTTATGGCCTGACGGGATCAGTGCGCGGGTGGTGATCTGCTCTATCGCGACCCCCACGGCCAAAGGGCGGGTCGCGGTGACGACGTTATCTGAAGCGTCCAGGCGTATCGTATCCATCAAGTGTCCTTGGCTCGTTCGAGGGGGCTCATTTTTATTGTTAAGGCTGCCCGTGCGTATCATGGCCGTGCGTATCATTGGTCGTGCGCATCATTGGCGCACGACCATGATACGCACGGTAATGGCAGGGGTAAGCATGCCCTATCTGAAGAACATCGTAAGCTCGGGGAAGAACAATATCATCATCAAGACGACAAGCTGGAGGACGATAAACGGCATAAAGCCGCGAAAGATATCCGGCAGGGTGATATGCGGTGGCGCCACGGATTTCAGATAGAATGCGGCCGGTCCAAAGGGAGGCGACAAAAAGCTGACCTGCATATTGACGCAGAACAGAATCCCGAACCAGACCGACACAAAACGCGGATCAGCAACCAGCGGGCTGAACACGCCGATCTCGTCGATGGGCAATTTCAGCACAATCGGCAGGAACACCGGCATGACCAGCAAAACAATGCCGACCCAATCCATAAAGGCCCCGAGAAACAGGAAAATGACCATCATCACCATCAACACGCCCAGTGTCGGCAGGTCGTAGCCTATGATCAGGTTTGCCACATAGGTCGGCCCCCCCGCAATCGTATAAGCCCCGGCCAGTGCCGTAGCCCCGAACGTTACCCAGATGATTGTGCCTGTGGATTTGAACGTGCGCATCAATGCTTCGCGAACAAGCCGAAGGCTGAATTCGCGCCGCAGAATGATCATGATTATCACGGCAACAGTGCCCATGCCTGCGGCTTCGGTGATCCCGGTGATGCCACCATAGATCGAGCCAAGCACCACCCCGACCACGGTCATCGGCGCAAGCAACCCCTTGCCGATATGCCACGCCTTGATGACGCGGTCCGGTTTTACGATGAACACGAGGTACACCAAAAGGGCCACGATAATGGTCGCGCGGGTGATCATCTGTCCCGAAGTCAGGAAAGACGTGCGTTCATCGATCCGGTCATAATATTGCAAGAACAGCGTCCGGCCGATGGTGACTGCCATCACCACAATCCCGATCATCGACAGCAGTGCCGAACCGTAGACCCGCTTTGTCGGGCTGTCCATGTCGCCGGGCGAGGGTTCGGGAAGAGGGGCGAGGGAGGGAGTTATACGGGTCCGGACAATGATGTAAAGAATGTAGCAAGAGGCCAGAATAAAGCCCGGCAC
>JBLIFE010000173.1:0-5518 GCA_047633515.1 Paracoccaceae bacterium
GCCCTGTTCAACTGGTGCGTATCGCAGAGGCCCTTACCTCCGAGCGGACGACCGGCGATTACGGGGTACCTGAAACAAAGGGGCTCCCTTTCCGGTCGCGGGCGATTTTTGTATCCGATTTTATGGGCGATCTGGCCCCCGTCGAGGCCGCCCTTGCCAAGGCCGCAGATCGCGGGGTGCGCGGTGCCATGCTACAGGTGCTTGACCCGACCGAAGAGAGTTTTCCGTTCGACGGGCGCACCATTTTCGAAAGCATGGGCGGCTCGCTGCGCCACGAAACGCTCAAGGCGGGCGACCTGCGCGGCCGGTACCTTGAGCGGTTGGCAGCCCGCAAGGACAGGCTCGCGCATCTTGCCAGACAAACCGGCTGGCAATTCCACACCCACCACAGCGATACTTCCGCACAGGCCGCCCTGCTGTGGCTGTATCGCGCAACCGAACGGGTAAGCTGATGTTTACGCTTGGACCGATTGGCTTTACCGCCCCTCTCTTGTTGCTGGTGCTGCTGGCCCTGCCCGTTCTTTGGCTGGTCTTGCGGGCGGTGCCACCGGCCCCGATCCGGCGCCGTTTTCCCGGTGTTGCCCTTTTGCTGGGCCTGTCGGACGACGAAACAACCACAGATCGCACCCCGTGGTGGCTGTTGGTGCTGCGGGTGCTGGCGGTGGCGTTGGTCATCGCAGGCTTTGCCGGCCCTGTCCTGAACCCGCAATCCGAACGCGCGGGCTCGGGCCCCTTGTTGATCGTGATGGATGCCACCTGGGCCGATGCCCGCGATTGGCAAAGCCGGATCGACCGGGTTGATGCGCTTGTTTCCGAAGCAGGCCGTGTCGGTCGCACCGTCGCAATCGTGCGTCTGACCGATCTGCCACAGGGGGATCTGCCGTTTCAGGCCGCCGCCGACTGGGCCACGCGGCTGGGAGGCCTGACCCCGAATCCGTGGGCCCCCGACGCAGGTGCGGTTACCGATTGGGCCACACAGTTGAATGGACAGTTCGAATCGTTCTGGCTGTCTGATGGATTGTTGCACGCCGCCCGCACGACCGTTCTGGCAGCGCTTGAATCCCACGGCCCCGTGACGGTGTTCGAAAGCCCCCGACCCGTGCTGGCCTTGCGCCCTGCGGTGCTTGAGGACGGAGTGGTCAAACTGACGGCTCTGCGCGCCCGCGCAACCGGCGAAAGCGTTGTGGCCATCGCCGCACGCGGGTTGGACCCTGCCGGCACCGAGCGGGTTCTGGCCAGTATCGAGGCACGTTTTGCCGCCCAAGCCACCGAGGCGCAAGTCGCGCTGTCGCTGCCTGCCGAGTTGCGCAACCGCGTGACCCGCTTCGAGATTACCGGCGCGCGCTCTGCGGGGGCTGTTACGCTGACAGACGACAGTTTGCAGCGCCGCGAGGTTGCCTTGATCGCCGGTCGCGATGACCGCGAAGGGCTGGAGCTGTTGTCGCCGCTGCACTATCTCAAACAGGCGCTGGTGCCGACGGCCGACCTTATCGACGGCACGCTCGAGGATATTCTGCTGGCCAATCCCGACGCAATCATCTTTGCCGATGTCGCCCGCGTTAGCGGCCCGGAACAGGATGCGCTTCTGGAATGGATCGAAAACGGCGGCCTGCTGCTGCGCTTTGCCGGACCCGGCCTTGCGGGATCGGATGTCAGCCGCAGCACGCTGGACCCGCTGATGCCTGTGCGCCTGCGCGAAGGCGGTCGTTCCGTGGGCGGCGCCATGAGTTGGGGAGAGCCCAAAACCCTGCGCCCGTTTGCCGCAAACAGCCCGTTTTACGGACTGCCCGTACCGGAAGAGGTCAACGTGCTGGCACAAGTGATGGCGCAGCCCGATCCCGATCTTGCCGAAAAGGTCATTGCAGCCCTGACTGACGGCACACCACTGGTCACCCGCAAACGGATCGGTCAGGGACAGGTCATTCTGGTCCATGTCACGGCCAATGCCGAATGGTCGTCGTTGCCGTTGTCGGGCCTGTTTGTCCAGATGCTTGAACGGTTGGCGATCTCGACACGCAGCACACAGCCCGGGATTAATGAGCTTGGCGGAACCACTTGGGCCCCCCGGACAGTGCTGAATGCGTTTGGCGGCCTTGCAGACGGTTTGGACCTGCCCGGTGTGGCCGGCGAAATGCTGGTGGCGGGCGCGCTTGGCCCTGCCTTGCAACCGGGTATTTATGACGGCGAGGATCGTCAGATTGCCGTGAATGTAACGCGGGCGGAGACGGTTCTTGTGCCATCCGCGTGGCCCGCGCGCATCACGGTTCAGGGCTTGGGAGTGTCGGCTGAAACAGTTCTGAAGGGATTTGCACTCATGGTCGCATTGGCGTTACTTGCCGCAGATATCGTGGCATCGCTGTTCCTGTCGGGACGTTTGCGCGGACCACGCGGTGGCATCCTCACGGCGTTGGTTGTGGGGTTCGCCGCTCTTGCGGTTCCGGCAGACACCCGCGCGCAGGGCACGGCACAAGACGCCGATGCCTTCGCACTTCTGGCGACCCCGAAAGTGGTGCTTGGCCATGTGGTGACAGGCGACCCTGCACTGGATGCGATGGCACAAGCGGGGCTTTCGGGCCTGTCGGACACCTTGTTCCGGCGCACCTCGATCGAACCCGCAGAGCCGATGGCCGTAAACCTCGAAACCGACGAACTTGCATTTTTCCCCTTCCTCTATTGGCCTGTCTCGGCGCGCCAGCCAATGCCATCGGTCGAGGCTTACGCCCGACTCAACCGGTATTTGCGCAGCGGTGGCATGATCCTGTTCGATACCCGCGATGCCCATATCGGCGGTTTCGGAAGTGGCACGCCCGAAGGTAACAAACTGCAACAGCTGGCGCGTCCGTTGAACATTCCCCCGCTAGAGCCGATCCCGTCGGATCATGTTCTGACGCGCGCTTTTTACCTGCTACAGGATTTTCCGGGCCGCTATGCCAGCCGCGATGTCTGGGTAGAGGCCTCTGCGCCGGATGCCGAACAGATCGAAGGCATGCCGTTTCGCAACCTGAATGACGGCGTCACACCGGTGGTCATTGGCGGCAATGACTGGGCTGCGGCATGGGCCGTGGACGCGCGCGGAGCAGCGCTTTATCCAGTCGGGCGCGGCTATGCCGGAGAGCGCCAGCGCGAAATTGCCTTTCGTTTTGGAGTTAATTTGTTGATGCATGTTCTGACTGGCAACTACAAATCGGATCAGGTTCATGTGCCTGCTCTGCTTGACAGACTGGGGCAATAGAATGACCGACAACATCTTGTTCGATCCACTTGTTCCTTGGGTGGCACTTTGGCTCGCGGCGGCTTTTGCGGCGGCTTTTGTCGGTTTTGCAGCGTGGCGCAGGCTCAAAGGATGGTGGTTGCGCGGCTTGGCGGCATTGGTGCTGTTGATGGCCGTAGCCAACCCGTCGCTGCAGCGCGAAGACCGCGCGCCCCTGTCGGACATCGTGCTGGTCGTTGTCGATGAAAGCGCCAGCCAGAAAATCGCGGACCGACCTGCGCAAACAGCCGCCGCCGTGGCCCGCATCACCACCCAGATCGAGGCACTGGACAATACCGAGTTGCGCCTTGTGACGGTCAGGGACGGCGCGGACAATTCCGGCTCGTTGCTGATGACAGCCTTGTCCGAAATGATGGCCGAAGAGCCGCGCGCCCGGGTGGCGGGGGCCATACTGGTATCGGACGGACAAGTTCACGATATCGAGCGACTGCCCGAGATGCCTGCTCCGCTGCACCTTGTCATGACCGGCCTCGAGACCGACTGGGACCGGCGTTTGATTATCAAGAACGCTCCGGCCTTTGCCATTCTGGACGAGGAAATCATGCTAACTTTGCGCATCGACGACAGCGGCGCTGTGCCGTTGTCCGCGCAGGGCGAAGCCGATCTGTCCATCGCTGTGGACGGCGAGCCTGCGCAATCCTACCGTGTGCCGGTGAACAGCGATCTCAACCTTCCGGTGACCCTATCGCACGGCGGCAACAACGTCATCCAGTTCAATGTGACACCGCTCGAGACCGAATTGACGGACCGAAACAATGCCGCCGTCGTGCAGATCAACGGCGTGCGCGACCGGTTACGGGTTTTGTTGGTCAGCGGCCAACCCCACCCCGGGGAACGGACGTGGCGCAATCTGCTAAAGTCCGACAGTTCGGTTGATCTGGTACATTTCACTATTTTGCGGCCTCCTGAAAAACAGGATGGGGTGCCGGTCACCGAATTATCCCTGATCGCGTTTCCGACGCGCGAGTTGTTTCTGGAAAAAATCGACGAGTTCGATCTGATTATCTTTGACCGCTACAAGCGGCGCGGCATCCTACCGATGCTCTATCTCGAAAATGTGCGCAATTATGTTGAAAAGGGCGGTGCGGTTCTGGTGGCAGCGGGGCCGGACTTTGCCACGGCCGACAGCATCTATCGCTCTCCGCTCGGAGACATCCTGCCCGGCACGCCAACTGCGCGGGTCATCGAGGAAGGCTTCGTGCCAAAGATGACCGATATCGGACGCAAACATCCAGTGACCGAAGGTCTGGACGCGCTGTTTCCCTCGACACAGCCCGACAGTGACGTGCCCGGCTGGGGGCGGTGGTTCCGGCTGATCGATGTAACGGCCAAGTCGGGTAACACAGTGATGACGGCTCTGGATGACCGGCCATTGTTGCAGCTCGACCGGGTCGGAGAAGGCCGCGTGGCATTGATGGCGTCGGATCATGCGTGGTTGTGGAGCCGTGGCTATGAAGGAGGCGGCCCTCAGCTGGAGTTGTTGCGCAGGCTCGCCCACTGGATGATGAAAGAGCCCGAGCTGGAAGAAGAAGCGCTGACAGCGAGCGCGCAAGGGCAGACGATGACAGTGACACGTCGCACTCTGGGAGACGCACCCGAGGCCGTGACGATCACCGGACCGGGCGGGAACGTGTCGGTGGTGTCTCTGGAAGAGGTGTCACCGGGTAAATTCGTAGGAACGTTCGAAGGGCCTGATATCGGGCTTTACAGACTGGCGGAAGGGGAGCTTGAAACGGTGGCGGCCCTTGGTCCCGCAGCACCGCGGGAGTTCGAGCAAACGATTGCAGATGATGGAATTCTGGCACCGGCCATCGCGCGACACCGTGCCGGAGTATTGCGCATCGAAGACGGCCTTCCGGACTTGCGGAAAGTGCGCGAGGGACGGGTTGCGGCGGGGCGGGGCTGGTTGGGGATCACCCCGCGCAATGCCTTTGTGACCGCCGATATAACGGTCATCCCGTTGGTGAATGCGTGGTTATTCCTGCTGTTGTCAGGGATGATGATTGTTGGTGCATGGCTTTTGGAAGGACGCAAAAGGTAGGTCGCTTTAGCTGGCCGAGGGGGTGCTCCCGCCTGTGGCGCACCTGCATTCAAGAATGCACGCCCCACAGTTGGGCGTAGCAGGCCCGTAAACGGGCCTGTGGCGTCAGTCAGCAATCTCCGGTCTATAAAGAGCATCGCCCCACTCTTCGGGCTTCGTACGGGTCTGGAGCATAACAAAAGACGCATTGTTAGGAACTTCCACAC
>JBLIFE010000174.1:0-5503 GCA_047633515.1 Paracoccaceae bacterium
ATTGGTGCGGCCCCCCGCCAGCGCGGCAAAAGCGAGGCATGAATATTCAAACACCCGTGCACGGGCGCAGCCAGAACCGCTTGCGGCAGCAAAAGCCCGTAGGCCACAACAACCGCCGCCTCTGCTTCAAGCGCACGAAAGGCGGCCTGTTGCGTCGGGTCCTTCAGGCTACTCGGGTGACGGACCTCAAGTCCCAACTCTTGCGCACGCAGATGCACCGGACCGGGGCGGTCTTTCTTGCCGCGCCCCGCAGGGCGGGGGGGCTGGGTATAAACGGCCGCGATATCGTGCCCCGCACCGACAAGCGCCTCCAGCACAGGTACCGAAAACTCGGGCGTGCCCATAAAAACCAGCCTCATCCTTGAGCCTTTCGCCATTTTTTCAGCAGCATGTCGCGTTTGACGCGGCTGAGCCTGTCCAAATAGATTTTCCCGTCCAGATGATCAATCTGGTGCTGCACGGACGTCGCCCAGACCCCTTCAAATGTCTGCCGCACGCGCATTCCGTGGGCATCGGTAAAGGCGACGATCACCTCGGCCGGGCGTTTGAGCACCGCAGACAGCCCCGGCAGGTTCGGGCTGGCCTCTTCGTGGGCCCGCAGCTGTGGACTGTGCGAAATCACCTCGGGGTCGGCCAGACGCAGGGCCTTGCCCCGCTCGGTCGAGCAATCAACCACGGCAAGGCGCAGCATGATCCCGATCTGCGGCGCAGCAAGGCCCAGCCCCGGCATTGCCTCCATAGTGTCGATCATATCGCGCCAGATCCCGCGCACCTCGTCGGTGATCGCGCCAACAGGTGCAGCCGCTGTCCTGAGCCGTGCATCGGGCCACGGCACAAACGGGCGCGGGCTCATGCGGCGGACTCTTCTGGCGCGTCCTCGGGAAGCGCCGTATGATCCAGCGTCACGACCCCGTTCAGATGGTCCAGCTCATGCTGGATGCAGGTCGCCTCGATACCATCAAAGGGTGCCTCGTTGGCCACACCGTCGTGATCATACCACCGAAGCCGGATTTCAGCAGGTCGCGCAATCCGCCGGACCATATCCGGGATCGAGAGGCATCCTTCGGGGTACACGCTAATAGCGTCGCTTTGATCAATGATTTCAGGGTTGCAAAAGACCTGCGGCGCGGCGGGCGCGTCTTTGGGGGCGCAGTCCATCACAAATACCCGCTGCAACACGCCGATCTGCGGCGCAGCAAGCCCCCGACCCTTTGCATCGTACATCGTCTCGATCATATCCGCCACAAGACGTCGCACGCCGTCATCCACGTGCTCCAGCGGCGCACAGACCTGCGACAGACGCGCATCAGGCCACAACAGGATCGGGCGCACAGCCATACTCGCCTACCCCCGCGCCAGTTCGCGTTTCAGCTTTTGCATCTTGCGGGTAATCATCTGACGGCGCAGCGGGCGCAGGTAATCAATAAACAACTTCCCGTCCAAGTGGTCGATTTCGTGCTGCACGCAGGTGGCCCCAAGACTGCTGAACTCTTCTTCCTGAATGCGTCCGTCAAGGCCCATCCACTGCACCCGCACTTCGGCGGGCCGCTCTACGTCGGCATATTGGTCGGGAATCGACAGGCAGCCCTCTTCGTAAGTGCTTTTTTCTTCCGAACTCCACGTCACCTGCGGATTGATCAGAACCATCGGGCGCGGCTTGGCGCCCTTTTCCTTGACGCAATCCATCACAAACATGCGGGCCATCATCCCGACTTGTGGCGCCGCCAGCCCAATGCCCGGTGCGTCATACATGGTTTGCAGCATATCCTCGGCCAGCCGCTCCAACTCCGCAGAGATGTCGACAACCGGTGGGACGACCTTTTTGAGGCGCGGATCGGGGTGGAGCAGGATATTCAACAATGTCATTCGTGGCATTTAGGTGATGCACAGCCATCGTGCAACATCCGCTTGTCAATGACGCCTATCAGTTTATCAGTAACGCCGCAAAAGGGGAAAAATCCGATATGAATTTTGACGAGATCATAGACCGCCGCGGCAGCCACTCCTCCAAGTGGGATACCATGGAATCAAATTATGGCGTGCCAGCCACGGACGGGATTGCGATGTGGGTCGCAGACATGGATTTTCGCCCCCCCGAATGCGTCTCCAAAGCACTCCACTCCATGATGGATCTTGGCGTCTACGGCTATTTCGGGGATGACAGCGCCTATAAGGCAGCGATTCAGTGGTGGATGGACACACGCCACGGCTGGACCATTGATCCGTCGTGGATTTTTTCGACCAACGGGTTGGTCAACGGTGTGGCCATGTGCATCGATACCTTCACCGCCCCCGGCGATGGCGTTGTGATTTTTACCCCTGTCTATCACGCCTTTGCGCGGGTGATCAAAGCCTCGCAGCGCGAGGTCGTTGAATGCCAGCTGGTGAATGCCGATGGCCGTTACGCGATGGATTTCGCCGCCTATGACGCGCAAATGACAGGGCGCGAGACACTGTTGATCCTGTGTTCACCCCACAATCCGGGCGGTCGCGTCTGGACCCGCGACGAGCTGGAACAGGTCGTTGCATTTGCCGCCCGCCATGATCTGACGATAGTCAGCGACGAAATTCATCATGACCTTGTGTTTCCGAATGTAAAACATACTGTGACGGCCCTACTTGACAACACAAGCACGCGTTTGGTCACGATGACCGCCACGACAAAATCGTTCAACGTCGCCGGAGGCCACACCGGAAATATCATCATCGCAGACCCCGAGATGCGCGCAAAATTCGCACAAAAAATGACTGCCATGGGCGTCAGCGCCAACAGTTTCGGCCTTGAAATGGCGACAGCGGCCTATTCCCCCGAAGGGGCGGCGTGGCTTGATGCGCTTGTCAGCTATCTTGACGGCAACCGAAAGCTGTTTGACGACACGCTGAACACGATCCCCGGTGTGCGCTCCATGCCGCTTGAGGCGACTTATCTGGCTTGGGTGGATTTCGACGGCACCGGCATGACCAAAGAGGAGTTCACAAGGCGCGTCACCAAAGACGCCCGCATTGCCGTAAACTTCGGTCCGACCTTCGGATCGGGCGGCGAAGCTTTCTTGCGGTTCAACTTTGCCACCCCGCGCGCGGTTGTGCAGGAAGCCTGTGACCGGCTGAAGCAGGCCTTTTCGGACCTGCAATAATACAAAGCCCCGCAGCAGGCGCTGGAACGGCTTTTCTATCCAGTTTTGCCAGTTGCGGGGTCCTGATTCACGCGCAGGGCTGCAATTTCTTTGCGCAACGCCCGAACCTCGACCAGAATAGCAGACGTATCGGCGGCCATCGCCACGCGCTCGTCATGAGCCTCGATGATTTGCTGGGATTGCATCGCATCCACGATAACACCGATAAACAGGTTCAATACTGCAAACGCCGTCATCACGATAAACGGTACAAACAACGCCCACGACCACGGGTGCAACTCCATCACAGGGCGCACAATCCCCATTGACCAGCTTTCCAGCGTCATGATCTGGAACAAGGTATAGGAGGAAGCGGTCAGTGTGCCGAACCACTCCGGAAAGGTTGCCGCGAACAAATTGGTCGAGATCACCGAGAACACGAAGAAAATGATACCAAGCAGCAGGACAATTGCCCCCATCCCCGGCAAGGCCTGCAACAATCCCGAAACCACCCGCCGCATCGACGGCAACGTGGAAACAAGCCTCAAAACCCGCAAGATACGGAACGCTCGCAACACCGCCATCGGCCCGCTGGCCGGAATAAGCGCAATCGACACCACGAAGAAGTCGAACAACCGCCAAGGGTCACGCCAGAACCCGCGAAAATCGACAACCAGTCTGAGCCCGATTTCAACGACAAAAATGCACAAGATGATCGTGTCGATCATCATAAGCACCCCACCCGCAACAGCCATCGCCGTGACAGATGTCTCAAGCGCCAGCACAATGGCATTGACCACAATCAGGATAATAATCGTGCGTTCAAAAAGCGGATGACTGATAAATTGCGCAAGGCGTTGGCGGAGCATGAGATATCTTTCCTGGGTCTGCCCTAGCCAACTGGTGATTTTCCCACCCGATACAACCATCCGGACGCCCGAACAGCATTATTTTTTCAAGCCATTCAAGAGCCTCCATGCTGTCAGGAGCGTTTCGCATTGCCCCCTAATCCTGCGCGCGGAAAAGCTGTCTCGGGAACATAGGTCGCAAAACTGCTCAGGGTCTGGCCATTGCATTCTGTTTGCCAGCGGGAGCCTGCGACAACGGCCGACACACACGGAAAACTGCGTCTGTACCCTTGGGTGCGGGCGTTGTCTTCGATCGCAATCGCAACCATACCTGCAACAACGCCGTTTTGCCGCTCCACAAGCCGTATCGCGCCGTCCATCGTACCGCCTGTTTCGATCCACTGATCGACCAACAGCACCCTGTCACCGGCAGCAAACGCGGGCAGGCGCATCTCCATGTCCTGCGTGCGTCCTGAATAATTACCGAACGACACTTTATCGGTATCCACACACAGCTTGCCCGCTTTGCGGATCGGCAAAAATCCCACGCCGCGGCGCACCGCAAGAGCCGTCCCAAGCACAAAACCCATCGCATCAAGCCCTGCAACCACGTCAAACTCGACCTCTTTCAGGTCCGCTGTCAGATCGTCAAGAAGATCGTTAAAGGCCTGTGCGTTAATGTAGATCGAGGTCGGATCAAGCCATGCAAATTTGCTCCCCTTGGTGTTAGGAGCCATAATATTCAAATACCAGCGGTCATCGCGTGGCCCTTTGTCAAACGTGGTCATTGGGCGGTTCCCTTTCCGATGTCGCGACAGGTGGCCGTTAACTGCGCCAACAGCACCGGGTCGATGTCATAAAAGTTGCCCGGCGCGCTGATGCCGGTCGCGACCATAAAGCAATCAACATCGCGGTAGCTCATGGCATTTTCAGGCGTGATTCCAGAGGCAAGCGCCAAAGGTCGATCTTCGATGGCGGCGCGAAATGTCTCGATCTTGGTCAGATCGGCCTGTTCGCCGGTAGCCACCCCCGATGTTGTGACGACGTCCATAAACGAGCAGGCATTGCGCGCCGCATCGCCGTAACGCGCAGGGCTGACCTTGCGCTGTTTCTTAAAGGCGGTGCCGCCGAAATACAGTCCCTTCCAGCCACTTTGCGCCCGGATATCCGCGATTTCGGTCGCATCAGCGCAGGTGCCATCCTCGTCGATACGTGCATCATCTGCCCAATAGGCATCGACCTCACAGCCCGACGCCGCCATCTGCGCCAGAACAGGAAACGCCTCTTTGCCCGTCACCGCCAGAAAATTCACACCCATCCAAAGCGAAGGAAACATCGCCCGCATGTCGCGCACAATCGGGATCATACGCTCTTTTTCAAAATCATGGTTGATCAGGAAACAGCCCTGTGCCCCACCCTCGATCACCGTGCCGATGTTGCGCGCCGTGCGCGCGCTATCCAGCACATGAATGACCGGCAGCACAACAGGGCCCGGTGTTTTGAAAAACTTGTGGAATACATTTCGATTTATCATGCGAGCAT
>JBLIFE010000175.1:0-5501 GCA_047633515.1 Paracoccaceae bacterium
CCAGACGAAGTAGTCCTTTGCCATCGGCAAAAGCGCCTCAACGCTGCGCTTGGTCAATTTTGGCATCTCAAATCCCCCGTTTTGCCGCGATCCGTGGAAGCACATTGGAACTTTGTGGCGGCTAGTCGTGGCCAAAGGGATAGGGGCGTGGCGTAACGCAGGTCAATTATAAATGAGCGTTTCCAATAAGATAGGGTAGAGTGGCGCAGTTGGGCGAACGTTGTTCTAATTGGTCGAGTCGCTCTCATATCGCGGATGCTCGGTCAACCCAGCACCCAGCATCCGTTCCACCAGCCGGACCTTGATTTTCCTCATCAGGCCTTGATCGCCCGGCAAATCGTTTGCGTTCTCAACGCCACTCAGCAGCTCGTCTAAAAGTTCCTTGGAAACCGTCATCGTCGTCATGCTCCTTCGTTGGTGAAGCATGGGCCAAATTATTCATACACAGAAGAGTGGGCACTCTCCATAAGTATCGCTCCGTGTTAGCGGAGCATGGTCGTTTCTGCGGTCGTGGTCAAAAGTTTGCTTACACTTGAAGGTTACTTCACAAGCACCCGTCACCGTGGATCGGTAAAACCCGCGATATCACGGTCATGCATAAGTGACGGGATTTTTGCGCGTGCGGCGCGAACAGCCCCGATATCCAGTGTAATCATCGTAATCCCAACGCCCACACCTGCGTCTGCGACAACTTCACCCCAAGGCGACACCACAAGGCTATGGCCGTGCGTTTGTCTTTGCTTTCCCGAAATTGCAGGATGCGTGCCCGTTTGTCCCGGTGCAAGCACCCAAGCCCCGCACTCAATCGCACGCGCGCGCAGCAACGGCTCCCAGTGTGCGGCACCTGTCACAGGAGAAAATGCCGCCGGTACCGTCAGAATTTGCGCCCCCGCCTGTGCCAGCCCCCTGAAAAGATGCGGAAAACGCAGGTCATAACACACCGTCATCCCGATGGTTCCAAAAGGCGTTTGCGCAAGCACCGCACGGTCACCGGGACGGTACCCTGCGCTTTCACGATACGTTTCGGTTTCGGTCACCTGAACATCAAACATGTGAATCTTGTCGTATCGCGCCACAACAGCGCCGTCAGGCCCGATCAAAAACGAACGATTTGCAAACCGCCCGTCCGGATCCGTCGTCTTTAGCCCAAGTGATCCGATCAGGATCCAAATTCCCAAAGCTGCCGCATCTTTGCGCAACGCCTCGAGGGTCGGATCTTCTCCTTCAGAACGCAGCACCTGTGATTGACGCTCACGGCTGGTGGACACACAATTGGTGACTTCGGGGGTCAGAACAAACCCTGCCCCCTCGGCCGCTGCCTGCGCGACCATCGCGCGTGTCACGGCAAGATTGGCAAGCGGATCGTCACTGCTTGTCAGTTGCAAAAGAGCTGTTCTCATGCCGCTCTAGCCTGCCAGCAAAGCATCAAGCTTCCCGGCACTCTCCAAAGCGAAAAGCTCGTCGCAGCCGCCGACATGTGTTGTGCCCACAAAAATCTGGGGCACAGTATGGCGACCACTGGAGCGCGAAAGCATTTCCGATCGCTTTTCAGGCTGCCGGCTCAGGTCAATCTCGGAAAAGCTGACCCCTTTTCCGGTCAATAGACGTTTGGCGGCGTGGCAAAAGCCACACATTGGCGAAGTATAGAGCTCAACAGACTGCATAACGGGTTCCTCAACAGGCAAATTACAAAGGTTTCCGTTTATACCTAGGCATCCTTGGCCACACGCGCCAGTGCCAGCACGCAAACCTCGGACGCACCAGCAGCCAGACAGGCCTCTGATGCCGACCCCAACGTCGCCCCGGAGGTCATAACGTCATCAACCAACATGACCCTTCGCCCTGATAAAAGGTGCTTGCGACCCGGATGCGCCACGATGGCCTGCGCAACATTGGCAAACCGCGCATCATGCCCTTTTCCTTCCATGCTATCGGTTGCGCGCTGACGCAGCAACAGATCCGGGCAATAGGACAAGGATAACTCGCCCGCCAACGCCTGCGCCAGCAATGCGGCCTGATTATACCGTCGCTTTACCAATCGGGACCAATGTAAAGGGACCGGCGCGATCATCATTTCCTGCTTGACCAGAGGCCTAGCCGCCCGGGCCATCCATGCAGCCGCCGCCGGCACAGTATCGGTGCGATCACCATGCTTGAGAGCCAGCACAATTCGCCTGCCGTTATCTTTATAAAGCATGACCGCACGACCACGCGTCCAAGGCCGACCCACGCTCAGACATGCATCGCAATGCGGTGCCGGATCTGCCACGCCCGTATCGTCACCGGGCAGGGGGACACCGCACGCATCACACACCAACCCGGTGATAAATGGCGTCTCGCGCCAGCACGGGCCACACAAGCCCCCTTCGCTGCCGACAATATCACCACAACTGGCGCATTGCGGAGGATACACCAAGTGCATTAGCCGTTGCATCGCCCCCATAGAGCCCTACCCTTTGTCCATTATGCAAAACCTTACCGATCGCACACAGCTTGCCCGCAACCGTCTCCGCGCCACCCGTGGGGGAATCGCCGACTTCCTTCACCGGATTGCCGCAGATGAACTGCATGAGAGACGCAAAGAGGTTAACAGACCGTTTACTGACGTTTCTGTAATTTCCGGATTCCCCACCCTGTGGGACCAGCTTTGGCCAGATGCAGACCAAACCGGTGATACCGGCACACTTGCTATTTCGCCTGCGTCGCGTGACTTGATCGTGCATGCCATGGCGCTTCACTGGGCTGACGACCCTATCGGGCAACTGGTACAGGTGCGGCGCGGCCTGCGACCTGACGGGCTGTTTCTTGGCTGTTTGTTCGGGGGGCAAACGCTCAAGGAATTGCGGTCTGTTCTGGCCACCACCGAAGCACGAATCACCGGCGGCCTTGCCCCGCGCATTGCCCCCATGGCCGACATTCGCGATCTGGGGGCCGCGTTGCAGCGCGCAAAATTCGCCATGCCCGTCGCCGACAGCCTGCCCCTGACTGTCGCCTATGACAGCGCGCTGCATCTGATGCGCGATCTGCGAGCAATGGGAGAGGGAAATGCGCTTGCGGCGCGGCATGCACAGCCGGTTCGCCGCGCGGTATTCATGCAGGCTGCAGAAGCTTATTCACAAGCGCACAAGCAAGATGACGGCCGCGTCACCGCTACGTTCGAGCTGATTTTTCTGGCGGGTTGGGCGCCCTCTGACGATCAGCCAAAACCGTTGCGTCCGGGGTCTGCGACAACACGCCTGGCCGAGGCTTTGGGCACCCTGGAAGCCCCCCTGACTGACGGGCGGGACATTTCGACCGATTGACCTCTGATCCAAAGCCGTTATGCGGACGTATAAAGTTCATTAGCACGGAAACAGGACACCATGATGTTGGACTCGAACCCGAAGCCCGCCTTTACCGAGGTCGATGCTGCGACAGCGCAAGCAAACGCGAATCTTCCCGCCGAACATCCGGCGGTCAAGCGCCCGAAGGTTGGCGTTCTTGTCGCGAATCTGGGCACGCCCGACGGTTACGACTATTGGTCGATGCGGCGCTACCTGAACGAATTCCTGTCTGATCGTCGGGTGATCGACTATTCGCCGTTGATCTGGCAACCGCTGTTGCAGCTTGTGATCCTGACAAAGCGGCCCTTTTCATCAGGTGCAGCGTACAAATCGATCTGGAACCACGAGGCCGGTGAAAGCCCGCTTGCAACCATCACCAAGGCGCAAACCGCCAAGTTGAAAGAATCGCTCGCAGAGCGGTACGGCGATGATGTCGTCGTCGATTATTGCATGCGCTATGGCAATCCGTCCACAAAATCAAAGGTACAGGCCCTGCGCGATCAGGGGTGCCAGAAGATTTTGTTCTTCCCGCTCTATCCACACTATGCCGGTGCAACTTCGGCGACAGCGAATGACGAGTTTTTCCGGTCACTAATGACAGGTCGCTGGCAGCCTGATGCACGCACCGTGCCCGCATATTTCGAGAATCCGACATATATTGATGCGCTCGCCCAATCGGTTGAACGCAGCTATGCCTTGATGGAAACAAAGCCGGACATTCTGGTGTGTTCCTACCACGGCGTTCCGGTCCGCTATCTTATGGAAGGCGACCCTTACCACTGCCATTGCCAGAAAACGACCCGTCTGCTCAAGGAACGGCTTGGCTGGGATGACACGCAGATCAAAACAACATTCCAAAGCCGTTTTGGCCCCGAAAAATGGCTTCAGCCTTACACGGTCGAGGAGGTTGCACGGCTTGCCGAAGGCGGCAAGAAAAAGATCGCCGTGATTGCGCCTGCCTTTTCTGCCGATTGCATCGAGACTCTCGAAGAAATCAACGAAGAAATCCGCGAAAGCTTTGAAGAGGCCGGTGGCGAACATTTCACCTACATCCCGTGCCTTAACGATGACGACGCACACATCAAAGCGTTGACCGAAGTGATCGAGACAAACCTGAAGGGTTGGCTTGACTGATTAACCGATCCGGAGGGTGTTTGTAGAAATGCCTTCCCACTCACCGTAGTTTTGGAACAAGATACAAAAAAGGCGGCTGCCAACGGCAACCGCCTTTTTGTATTCCGTTGCCGGAAGTCTTAGTTCGATGCGACAGCAGCAATTACAAGCAGCAGCGCGATCGGGATAAGCAGACCGCCGTCGGAAGACGAAGTTTCAGCTTCGACGATCATTGGCTCGATGACGGGCTCGCTCATGCCACCGGCAAATGCGGATGTTGCGGCGAACGAAAGAGCAGCGGCGAGTGCGACTTTTTTCATGTTAATCTCCAGTAAAATCACGGAACCTGAACTGAGGACATTCCGCGCAAAAAAACAAATCCTCATAGCAGTATAATCGCATCCTACCGTAGCGATTGCAATTAGCTGCACGGGCCAGCCCCCTCAATTGGGCCAGAATGTCGTTAAATTAGCAACACCTGAGTGCCGTTTTTCGTGATCGCGAACAGCTGCGCAATGTGCTCATTATAAAGGCCAATACACCCGTTTGATGACTTTCGGCCAATCTTTCGCGTATCGTGGGTGCCGTGGATCCGGTAGTATTTCCATGACAGGTACAAGGCGTGGGTGCCCATCGGGTTATCCGGCCCCGGACCCACAAAATCTGGCCATTCGGGGTTGCGGATTTTCATGGACGGCGTCGGCGCCCAAGACGGCCCCTCCACCTTCCGGGTGACCTCGGTCCGGCCCCGCCGCGTCAAATCGTCAGACAACGGCACGGACGATGGATAAAGCTTATAGGTCTCACCGTCCTCGGACCAGTAGTGCAGGGCCCGCGAATCGATATCCACAAGAATAGCCCCGTTCTCAAGTGACGGGAAATATGGCTGCCAATCAAGCGACCGGAAGCTCGAGATGTTGTGACGAACAGCCTCTTGGGGGGCGGCCTCAAGCTCGGTGCTGGCGACTTGCCCCATAACTGGCGCGGCCAACCCACCAAGTGCCGCAGCACCGGTTCCAAGAAACAATCGCCTGTTCAGCATCGGCTTGTTCGTAAATGGCATGT
>JBLIFE010000176.1:0-5499 GCA_047633515.1 Paracoccaceae bacterium
GTTCTGGTGGACCAAGAGGGCGGGCGGGTGCAGCGTTTAACCCCGCCGCACTGGTCGCAATTTCTACCCCCGATGGAACAGATCGCGCGCAGTGGGCCGGACCGGGCGGCGCGTGCGCTGTTTGTCCGGATGCGGCTGATCGCCGACGATCTTTTCGGTATCGGCATTGATGTCAATTGTGCGCCGATGGCCGATATCGCTTCTTCTGCGACACATCCATTTCTGCGCAACCGCTGCTACGGGAGTGATCCGGTTCAGGTGGCAGTGAATGCGCGTTCGGCCGCGCAAGGGCTGTTGGCGGGCGGAGTGCTGCCGGTTCTCAAACATATCCCCGGACATGGGCGCGCAAGCGTGGACAGCCATCTTGAAACACCGGTTGTCGAGGGCGATCTGGTGGCACTGGCCCCCGACTTTGCCCCGTTTGCGGCACTTGCCGATCTTCCGCTTGCGATGACGGGGCATCTGGTTTTTCCGGCTTTTGATCCGGGAGTTCCGGCAACGTCGTCGCCAGTCATTATCGGTATGATCCGCAAGATGATCGGGTTTGACGGTCTTTTGATGACCGATGATATTTCGATGCAGGCCCTGACCGGAAGTGTCGCCGAGCGCAGTGTGGCAAGTCTTGAGGCGGGTTGTGATATTGTTTTGCATTGCAACGGAGTGATGAGCGAGATGCAACAGATCGCGGGGGCTTGCGGCTCTCTCGCGGGCAGCGGCGCAGAGCGTGCGCAACGGGCTTTGGCGCACCGCATGGCGCCCGAGCCGATGGACCGGCCCGCTCTTGAGGCGGAGCTGGCTGCCTTGATCGGGATGGCCCTTGATGGGGCGGCGGTGAATGGAGCGTCGTGATGGCCCAAGAGCTTGACTTCGGGGACCGTGTCGCAGAGCGACTCACCGCTGAGGCGCTGATTGTGGATGTGGACGGGTTCGAAGGACCGCTTGATCTTTTGCTGACGCTCAGCCGCACGCAAAAGGTCGATCTGCGCCGCATTTCTATCCGTCAACTGGCCGAGCAATATCTTCTTTTTGTTAACCGTGCCAAAGAGTTGCGGATCGAGCTTGCTGCGGATTACCTGGTGATGGCGGCGTGGCTTGCATTTCTTAAATCGCGGCTCTTGTTGCCGCCCGACCCAAGCGATTCCGGCCCAAGCGGGGCCGAGCTTGCCGCGCATCTGGCGTTTCAACTGGAGCGGTTGTCAGCCATGCGCGAGGTCAGTGCAAAGCTGATGGCGCGGGATCAAAAAGGGCGTGATTTCTTTGTGCGCGGTGTGCCCGAAGACGTGCTGCGTGTGCGCCATGTCAAGCTGACAGCAACCCTGATGGATCTGATGCAGGCCTATGCCCGTATTCGAACCAAAGACGAATTCCGGCCATATGTGATGGATCGTGAAAACCTTTACACGATGGAGCAAGCGCTTGAACGGTTGCGCGGGTTGTTGGGCTATGCCGGTGACTGGACCGATCTGATGTCCTTTTTGCCCGAGGGCTGGGGGGTGGAGGATGCAAAGCGGCGCTCGGCGACTGCGGCGACATTTGCGGCCTCGCTGGAGCTGGTCAAGGCGGGAAAAGTGCAGATGCGCCAGTCGGGAAGCTTTGCGCCGATCCAGATCAAGGCGACAAATGACCGAGCATGACGATATCCCCGAAAGCCTCTTCGAGGCGCCCCCCCTTGCCGAGCAGGAGCGCATGGTCGAGGCAATTCTGTTCGCCAGTGCAGAGCCGGTGAGTGTGGCCGAGTTGAATGCGCGCATGCCCCACGGGGCCGATGCGGCGCGTGCGCTGGCGCATCTGTGCCGTCGGTATGACGGGCGCGGTGTGCAGGTCGTGCGCGTTGGTGATGCGTGGGCCCTGCGCACGGCGCGCGATCTCGGGTTCTTGATGCAAAAAGAAACGGTCGAGATGCGCAAACTTAGTCGCGCCGCCATCGAAACCCTTGCGATTATTGCCTATCACCAGCCCGTAACACGCGCCGAAATCGAAGAAATCAGAGGCGTCGGGGTATCGCGCGGCACGGTAGACCAGTTGCTTGAAATGGAGTGGATCAGGTTCGGGCGACGACGGATGACACCGGGCCGGCCGGTAACCTTTGTTGTTACAGTCGCATTTCTGGATCATTTCGGCTTGGAAAGTGCGCGTGACCTGCCCGGCCTTAAAGAGTTGCGCGCAGCAGGGTTGCTGGACAGTCGCGGCTTGCCGGGTGGGTCGGATGCGGGTGATGGCGACAGCGCAAAGCGCGACGATGGTCAGAACGACATGTTCGACACCAACACGCCGGACGTGTGACCTTTAGTCTGTTTTCGGGGTCCGAAAATGTTTGCTCAGCTTCAGGCCCTGGCCTTGATAGTTCGACGCAAGTGTCGTGCCGTAAAGCACGGCAGGGGCCTCGGTCATTTTTTCATACACCAGCCGCCCGACAATCTGTCCGTGCTCGAGTACAAAGGGTGCCTCGTGACAGCGCACCTCGAGCACCCCGCGGGACCCGTTACCGCCCGCGGCGTCATGGCCGAATCCGGGATCAAAGAAGCCTGCGTAATGTACGCGAAACTCGCCAACCATCGCCAGATAAGGGGCCATTTCAGCCGCATAGTCAGGTGGAATATGGACCGCTTCACGGCTTACGAGGATATAGAACGCACCGGGGTCCAGAATGATCTGTCCATCCTTGCTGTGAACGTCCTCCCAGAAATCAGAGGCCTCGTAAAAGCCGATACAATCAAGGTCGATCACGCCGGTATGCGGTTTGGCACGGTAGCCGACAAGCGTGCCCGTTTCGGGGCGCAAACCCACCGAAAACCCTAGACCTTCGGAGATATGAGCCTCGCCTGACACAAGCCCCAACCGGGCGTGCAGACTGGTCAATTCTGCATCCGACAACACAGCCTGACCAGCGCGAAAGCGGATCTGGTTAAGGCGCATGCCCGGTCGTACAAGGACTGAAAAAGATCGGGGGCAGATCTCGGCGTAAAGTGGTCCGCAATAGCCGGCGCTGATCCTGTCGAACTCGACCCCGTTGTCGGTGATGGTGCGGGTCAACAGATCAAGGCGACCGGTGGAGCTTTTGGCATTTGCCACGGCTGTCAGCCCAACGGGAAGATCGAGATGCTCCATCAGTGGGACGACATAGACGCAGCCCTTTTCCAGCACGGCGCCGTCGGTCAGGTCAATTTTATGCATTCCGAACTGTTCCAGCCGGTCGGCAACTTTTGTGCCGTGGCCGCTTAGAAACGAGGCACGCACACGGTAGGCAATTGTGCCAAGCCGCAGGTCAAGGCTGGCGGGTTGGACTTGGTCCGGCGTGATCTGAGGGCTGGCATGAATGTGCCCTGCCGCAATCAGGGTATCAATCGCCTGCGAGGGCAGCACGCCGATAGCCGGGTGTCGGGCTGTGTCGTGTGCCGTCATGTTAGGTTCCTTGTGCCGTGGCCCGTCTGGTGCGGGTTGCTGCACCCCGGTAAGGGGGCCGCGATGTCTTGAAATCTGCTCGCGTAAACGCAAACCGCCCGCGCCCGAAATACGGAACGCGAGCGGATTTTTTTGGTCGGGCTAGCAGGGTTCGAACCTGCGACCTTCCGTCCCCCAGACGGACGCGCTACCAGACTGCGCCATAGCCCGAACTTTGGTCGATATAACAGGCCCTGCGCGACGTGCAAGCCATTATCCGTGCTTGATGTCGCAATCATACATGCGGGCCGATCCGCTCACGCAGTGAACGCATCCGATCATAGATACCGCGCAGCTCTTTTGTGGCGACCTGACCCGGTTGCAGGGCAAAAAGGGCCTCAAGAAGCGGGGTTTCGATCGTTGGAAGCTGCGGGGGATGCGAGATGACGGGATCTGAGAAAATTTGCGGTGATGCGGTATCTGCCAGCGCATCGTCCTCGGCCTGATCCTCACCGGACACATCCTCGGTGACCTTGGCGGTTGCGTTCTTCGGGGGGGGCGCCGGCGTTGGTGTCGTGGCGGGCTCAGGCATAGGCACGTCAAGCGCAGACGCCACCGGAGCGTTTGTTCCGGCAGGTGTTTCAGGGGGCTGCGGGGCGGTCTGTCCGTCGCCTGCGCGTCCTCTTGAAAAAGGCGGCAATGCCACCTCGGCCGGTTCGGCTGCATCCACATCGAGAGGACTGGATTGGGATGGGCTCGACTCGTCAATCCGAGGTCCGGGCAGCGAAAAAGGCGGCTCGGGGTTGTCTGCATCCTCAGGCTGTGGTGTGGCCGAAGGTGTTAGCACAGGCGCACAGGGCAGAGTGTCCTGCAAGGTGGGCGCGTCAGCGGAGAGGTCTGTGTCGGGCAGTGATGGTTCGAAAACGGGTTCCAGCACCGGTTCGGAGGGAGCTTGTACGGTTGGTTCATCAAGGGCGTCGTCGATCAGTGGGCGCGAATGGTCCGAGACCGCAGTTGCTCCCTTTTCCTTGAGAATCTTTTGGACGCCTTTGATGGTCATTCCGTCTTCGTGCAACAGATGCTTGATCCCTCCCAAAAGAAGCATGTCTTGCGGGCGGTAATACCGACGACCACCGGCCCGTTTCACAGGCTTGATCTGCGAAAACTTACTTTCCCAAAAGCGCAAGACATGGGTCTGCACTTCCAGCCAGTCTGCCACTTCTGAGATGGTGCGAAATGCCTCTGCGGACTTTGACATTGGAGTGTCTATGCCTTGTTGCCCTCGGCCACCCGGTCTTTCATCAGATGGGAGGGGCGAAAGGTCAGAACACGGCGCGGGTGAATGGGGACCTCTTCGCCGGTTTTCGGATTGCGACCGATACGGGCGGCTTTGCTGCGCACGCTGAAAGTGCCGAAAGACGAAATCTTGACCTGCTCGCCACTCACCAGTGCATCAGACATCAGGCCCAGCACGCTTTCGACCAATTGTGCGCTTTCGTTGCGGCTTAGTCCTACCTCGCGGAAAACGGACTCGCTCAGGTCCATGCGGGTCAAAGTTTTTTCACTCATCGGTCGTTCCCTTTTATTTTGTGTCAGGTTAGGGAGAAACCTGTTTTGCTGTCAATGACAAGGGCTTATCAATTCGTGTCAATAACGCGTCTACCAGCGTAAAACGACAGCACCCCACGCCAAACCACCCCCGATCGCCTCCATAACCAGAACTTGACCCGGTTGGATGTCGCCGTTTAAGCGTCCGACTGAAAGCGCGAGGGGAATCGATGCCGCTGACGTGTTTCCGTGATCTTGCACAGTCACGATAACACGGTCCATGGGAATCTGCATGCGTTGCGCCGTGGCCTTGATGATCCTCAGGTTGGCCTGATGAGGGACGATCCAATCAACATCGCCGCTTGCGAGGCCGCATTTTTCCAGCGCGGTGTGCGCTGTTGCCGCAAGCTTTTCGACGGCATGACGAAACACTTCCTTGCCCTGCATGCGCAGCACTCCGGTCGTTTGGGTCGATATCCCGCCATCGACGTACAGGAGGTCGCGAAAATTACCGTCTGAACGCAGATCCGTTGCCAAAATGCCCCGATCCTGGGCTGTTCCGGCGGCTTC
>JBLIFE010000177.1:0-5495 GCA_047633515.1 Paracoccaceae bacterium
GGCGGGCACACGTTCGATCACCTGCGGCTGAAACCCGTTTGTCCGTCCAACTGAAAGCATAGCGTCAGGTAGTTTGATAATCTCCAGTGCACGGGCTTTGTGGGCAAGCCGGCGGATAAATCCGCGTTCCTCCAGCGCTGTTATCAAACGGTGGATCCCTGATTTCGAGCGTAGATCGAGTGCATCCTTCATTTCGTCGAACGACGGCGGAACACCATCCCGTTGAAGGCGCTTATGAATAAACTCAAGCAGATCAAGTTGCTTTTTGGTCAGCATAGCCGCCTCCGATGGAACATTTCGATGAGAATGTTCTGCCAGTGTTCACCTTTTGTGTCAAGTGTTCCTAGAAGGGCAGGAACGACACGACGCTTCCTTTTTCAAGCGCGTCTTGCCGGACGGGCCTGATCATCAAGCTGTTTGCGCGCGCCAAGACGGACAGAAGAGAGCTGTCCTGACGTTCGAACGGGGTGATCCAGCCTCCCTCGAGTTGCGCGCGCATGTAATGGGCGCGCGGGCCATTGGGCCCAAGGTCAACTGCCAGCCGCGCTGTTTGAGGGGGAAGGACCGCCGGTGCCAGCCCAAGCATCGCACGAATGGCGGGGCGGACGAAAAGATGGGCACAGACAATCGACGAAACCGGATTTCCCGGAAGCCCGAGCATCGCCATGTCAAGAACGCGCCCTGCCATCAACGGCTTGCCGGGCCGCATGGCAATTTTGTAAAAGGCCCTTTGCATTCCGAGGCTGTCGGCAACCCCGGCCACTAGATCGTGGTCACCGACCGATGCTCCGCCGGTGGTGATCAGCAAGTCTGCGCCGCGCGCCATCTCAAAGCCCGACAGCAGGCTGGCTTTGGTGTCGCGCGCAATTGGAAGCAGGCGCACCCGCGCGCCCTCGGCCTCGAAGAGAGCCTTGAGGGCGAAGGAATTCGACGCGATGATCTGGTCGGGACCAGGCGTGTCAGAGGGCATCACCAATTCGTCGCCAGTGGCCAGAATCGCAATCTCGGGGCGGCGTGAGACAGTCACGTGAGGGGTGTTCATGGCGGCAATCAACGACAGGTCGTTGGCTGACAACAGGCGCGGCGCGCTCAACGTGTCCCCGACGGCAAAATCGCCGCCCGCAGGCCGGATATAGGTCGCGCCGTCAAGCTGTGTTCGCAAGGTGATGGTGTCGCCTGTACGCTCTACGTCTTCTTGAATTATGACACGATCGGCGCCTTCAGGCACAGGTGCGCCGGTGAATATCCGCACGGCCTCGCCGGTGGACAGGGTGCCTTGATACCGGTGACCGGCCGCCGACTGACCGATCACACGCAGCGTCGCAGCAGGATGGGCATCGCGGCTGCGCACGGCATAACCGTCCATCGCCGATGCAGGAAAGGGCGGCTGTGCGCGCCGGGCCACGACGTCTGCGGCCAGCACACGCCCCGCAGAGCGCGCTAACGCGACCTGCTCTACCCCGACCGGTGCGACCAGCGACAAAACATGGGCAAGCGCCTCGTCAACCGAGATCACGTGCCTGGCGCCTCGAAACGACCGGATTTTCCGCCGTCTTTCAGGATAACCTTGATACCCCCCATTTCCATCCCGCGGTCCACGGCCTTGAGCATGTCATACACCGTCAGGGCCGCTGTTGACACGGCGGTCAGCGCCTCCATCTCGACGCCCGTCTGGCCCGCGGTTTTCACACTGGCCCGAATGCGCACACCGGGCAACGCAGGGTCGGTCTCCAGATCCACAGTCACTTTTGTAATCGCAAGCGGATGGCACAGCGGGATCAGATCGGCGGTGCGTTTCGCCCCCATAATTCCGGCTAACCGCGCAATACCCAGAACATCGCCCTTTTTGGCCGTACCCTGTTGCACAAGCGCAAGGGTCTCGGGCAACATCCTGACCCAGCCGCTGGCGGTAGCAATCCGGTCTGTCACGGCTTTTTCCGACACATCCACCATGTGAGCATGCCCGTCGCCGTCAAAATGGGTCAGCGGCATCAAAGGCCTCCCGTCACGTTGTTTGCGGGGTTGGCAAGAAGCGCGCGTGTCGCGGTGGCGACATCTTCTTGCCGCATCAGGCTCTCTCCGATCAGGAAGCAATTGGCCCCGAATGCCGAGACTGTTGCCAGATCTGCGGGGGTCGAGAGGCCGGATTCCGAAATCACCATCCGGCCCTCGGGCACCCTGCGGGCAAGATCCTTGGTGGTCTGGAGCGTGGTCTCGAATGTGTTCAGGTCGCGGTTGTTGATCCCGATCATGGGCGAGGCGAGCAAGGCGGCCCGCTCCAGCTCGGCGGCATCGTGAACCTCGATCAGCACATCCATCCCCCACGCAATCGCCGTCGCCTCAAGCTCGGCGGCCTGCGCATCGGACACAGACGCCATGATGATCAAGATGCAATCGGCATGCAGCGCCCGCGCCTCGGCAACCTGATAGGGGTCGTACATGAAATCCTTACGCAGCGCAGGCAGCGTGACCGCGTTGCGGGCAGCCGCCAGATAAGTGTCGTCGCCCTGAAACGAGGGGCCGTCGGTCAGCACGGACAAGCAGGTCGCCCCGCCCTGTTCATAGGCGCGCGCCAGCTCAGGCGGATTGAAATCGGCCCGGATCAACCCCTTCGACGGGCTGGCCTTTTTGATCTCGGCAATCAGGCCATAGCCGTTTTTGCTGGCACCAAGCAGGGCATCGTAAAATCCGCGCACGGGGGGGGCGTCTTTTGCGGCGGCCTCGATCTGCGAAAACGGATGCGCGGCCTTGCGGCTTGCGATTTCTTCAAGCTTGTAAGCTTTGATCTTGTCGAGAATGGTGTGGGTCATGTTGCCTCCTGAACCCAGTTTATGGGCGGTTCTGCGCGGTTTTCCAACCAGCGATTGACGCTGGAGAAGGGCCTTGAGCCAAAAAATCCCCGCGATGCCGAAAGTGGCGAGGGATGGGCTGTTTCCAGTTTAAGATGCGCGGGCCCCGTGACCGATGCACCCAGTGTTTGCGCCGCCCGCCCCCAAAGCACAAAGGCGCGCGGTGTGGGCTGTAAATGATCGAGAATATCTGTAACCAGCGACCGCCAACCGATCTTGCTGTGCCCGCCCGCAGCACCCTCAGGCACCGTCAGCGCGGTGTTGAGCAGCAAAACGCCCTGATCGGCCCAGAACCGCAGGTCTGCACTGGCAGGTGCTGCACCGATATCATTCTCCATCTCCTTGAAGATATTGGCCAGCGAGCGTGGCAAGGGGCGCGTGTGTGCATCGGCAGAAAAGGCAAACCCGTGGGCGTGTCCGGGGGTCGGGTAAGGGTCCTGACCCAGAATGACCACCCGCACGGCTGCGGGTTGGGTACGCTCCAGTGCGGCAAAAATCATCTCTTTGGGGGGAAGAACGGCGCGACGCTCGGTATCAAGAGCCGTCTCGACCCTGTCCAACCCGCCGCTGTCGTTCTGAAAGAACGGCAGGCTGCGCCAAGCCCCGAGCCGTGAGACATCCAGCCCCATCAGGCGCCCTGTGTGACGTTGGCCAACCCGACAATTTTTGCCCGCGCCGCCCCGCTGTCAATACTTTCGCGTGCCATTTCAACGCCTTGTTGCAGAGATCCGGCCTTCTCGGCAATCAACAACGCCGCCGCTGCGTTCAAGAGAACAGCATCGCGGTAAGCCCCCGTCTGACCATCCAGAAGTGCGTCGAAGGCCGTGCCGTTTTCCTGAGGTGTGCCACCGATGATCGCCTCGAACGGGTGAACGGGCAGTCCGGCGTCTTCGGGGTGGATCTCGAATTCAGTGACCCGCCCGTCTTCCAGCGCGGCCACGAACGAGACGCCGGCAATCGACAATTCATCCGTCCCGTCCCCGCCATGCACAAGCCATGCCCTGTCAGAGCCCAAAGCCGCGAGCGTTTCGACCATAGGCCGGATCAACGCCCGCGAAAAGGCCCCGGTAAGTTGGCGTTTGACACCGGCAGGGTTGGTGAGCGGGCCGAGGATATTGAATATCGTGCGTGTGCCCAATTCGGCCCGTGTCGGCATGACGTGAGCAATCGCGGGGTGGTGCATCGGCGCCATCATAAAGCAGATGCCGACGCTCTTCAAAGCCCTTTCCGCGATCTCGCTGCCGACCATCACGTTGATACCCATCTGGGTGAGCGCATCGGCAGCACCCGATTTCGAACTCAGGTTCCGGTTGCCGTGTTTGGCCACAACAACGCCGGCTCCTGCAACTACAAATGCGGTCGCTGTCGAGATATTCAGCGTGCCCTTTCCGTCGCCGCCGGTGCCGACAATGTCCATCGCTCCTTCGGGGGCGTGCACGGGGCGGCATTTGGCACGCATCACGGCGGCGGCGGCAGAAATTTCTGCGACCGTTTCGCCCCGCGTGCGCAGCGCCATCAACAATCCGCCGATCTGGCTCGGGGTTGCAGCCCCCGCGAACATGGCCTCAAATGCGGTTTCCGCCTCGGCGCGGGTCAGCGGACGATCAGCAGCCAGACCGATCAGCGGTTTGAGATCATCACTCATGCAGGCACCTTCAGGGTCTTGAGGAAGTTGGCAAGCATGTGATGGCCATGCTCGGAGGCGATGCTTTCGGGGTGAAACTGAACCCCTTCGACCGGCAGCGTTTTATGGCGCAAACCCATGATCGTGCCATCCTCCAGCCATGCGGAAATCTCCAGACACTCGGGCAGGCTTTCGCGCTCAACCACCAAAGAGTGGTAGCGGGTCGCCTGAAACGGGCCGTCCAGACCGGCAAAAAGCCCGCGTCCGTCATGATGCACCGTCGCCATCTTGCCGTGAACGATTTCGTGGCACCGGACCACTTTGCCGCCAAAGGCCTCTCCGATGGTCTGGTGACCAAGGCAAACACCCAGCAGGGGCATGCCTGTTCGGGCGGCAGCCTCGGTCAGAGCGAGGCAAATTCCGGCCCGCGCAGGGTCACACGGCCCCGGAGACAGCAGAATCCCCGCAGGCTTCAGCCCCATCGCCTGATCCACATCCAACGCATCGTTACGCCAGACCTGTACATCGGCTCCCAACTCGCCAAGATAATGCACGAGATTATAGGTGAAACTGTCATAGTTATCGATTAACAGCAGCATTTGGCGCGCTTTCGTCAAAATGGGGTGAACCTTGTTGAAACTCGGGCTATACATGGGCCAAGGCGCTGGTCGGGGTCAAGTCCCCGCAGGGCCATTCAAAAAGTCTTGAGTTCAAACGAGCGGTTACGAGCAATAAGGATTGCACCATGGGCGGCAGGTTCCTTTCAGGGATGTTCTGGGGCGGGCTGGTATCGGCGGTCGTGGTCGTGAACCTGTCGTTGTTGATGCCTCTCGAAAAGACGTGGCTGCCCGAGGGCGGCGCGGCTGACGTGTTGCCGGGCACGCGTCCGGGACCCGGTGTTGACCTGCTTCCTGATGCCTTGCCTGATCTGTCGGCTCTGCGCGGTCCTGATGCGACGTCGGACGGCTTTCGGCAGAGTGTTCCGACCAGCCCACCACCCGATAAGATGGCGTCCGACGGGG
>JBLIFE010000178.1:0-5485 GCA_047633515.1 Paracoccaceae bacterium
CTGTTCCGGCATCCGGTTGCAAAAAAGTGGCATGGCCACGGGGCTGTGCTGCTTGGGGATGCGGCCCACCCGACATTGCCGTTTCTGGCGCAGGGGGCGAACCTTGCTCTTGAAGATGCCTGGGTGTTGGCGCGCATTCTGGGGAGCGGCCAAACGCACCGTGAGGCCGGAGCGTTGTATCAGCAAAATCGCCTTGGGCGGGTCAGCCGTGTGATTGATGCCGCTGGTGCCAATGCACGCAACTATCATATTTCAAACCCGGTCCTGCGCACCGTTGCGCATTCGGGCCTGAGAGTGCTGGGCAAGGTCGCACCCGATTTCATGCCCGACCGGTTCCGGTGGCTTTATGATTTCGACGTTACCTGATCGCAAACAACGGGCCAGTATGCGTCAACTTCCGGTGACGGATGGAAAAGAGCGGATTTATGGAATGATACGGGTGTATTTCGTGCCTTCAAGCGTTGCACCGACAATCAGACCGGATTGACCGAAAACCAGCGCCACCACGGGCTTTGTGCCGGTTATCGTCTCGGCGGACAGGTTTCCTCCGCGATCATTGATTGCGTATTCGGCATCCGCTCCGGCGGACCAGCCTGCCGAGCGCCGGAAATCGCTGAGGGCTTCCTGCGTCATGAAAAACAAAACATGGGCGTATTGCGCGGCACCGATCTGAAACCCGAAGGTCGCTTGAGTGGCAGAGTAGTAATCCACCGTTGCGTTGTTAATCCGCAAGGCTCCGCGCCCGTAACTTCCACCAATGCCGAATCCAGCCTTTGTGACCAATGGCATGATCAGAACGCCTGCGGCCTTGTCGTTCAGGCTCAGGGTGCCGGGATATCTGCTGTAAAGAAAGTTCTGGGTGGCATCGGCGCGTTGATCGATCTTGTTGGCGGCAGGGTTTCCGATCCCGTTGCCGCACCCCGACAAAAGTGTCGCCGAAGCGCCGGTTGCCAAAAGAAACTTGCGCCGGGACAGCCGGTCAGACGCACCGTCATCCGACGGCGGAGTTGCGTGAGCGAAGGTAGGGTGCATGTGATGGTTCCCGTTGCCTGAATGTGCCTCGATTTAGCGGCTTATCTACCACTTTGGCCAAACTATATGACCGTTGCGCAGCGATGTCACCCGCACAGTTGGCCAATTGGCAAGCCTCTGCCGAAACAGGCGGCACCTGTGTGCGGGTGGCTGTGCTGTTTGGTGCCTCTTTGGACCCTTTTGTGCCTAGCCCGTTTGCATCAAGCGCGCCGCGCGCGGGGCGAAATAGGTCAGCACTCCGTCGCATCCGGCGCGTTTGAATGCCATCAGGCTCTCCATCATCACCTGATCGCCGTCAATCCAACCCTGTGCCGCGGCGGCCTGTATCATCGAGTACTCACCCGACACCTGATACGCGAAAGTCGGGGCGCCAAACCGCTCTTTGACGCGGCGACAAATATCGAGATAGGCAATGCCGGGCTTGACCATAACCATATCCGCCCCCTCGCAAAGGTCACGTTCGATCAGGCGCAAGGCTTCGTCGGAATTGGCCGGATCCATCTGATAGGTCTTCTTGTCACCCTGAAGCGCACCGCTTGCCCCGACAGCATCGCGGAACGGCCCGTAGAACGCAGAAGCATATTTTGCCGCATAGCTCAGAATCGTAACATTCTGATGCCCTGTCGCTTCAAGCGCGGTGCGGATCGCGCCGATGCGCCCGTCCATCATATCAGAGGGCCCAAGAATGTCGGCGCCGGCCTCTGCTTGCGCAAGCGCCATCTTGACCAACGCCTCGACGGTTTCATCATTTATGATCTCGCCGTTGCGCACGATTCCGTCATGACCGTTGGCGTTATACGGATCAAGCGCGATATCGGTCATTACGGCAATGTCGGGGGCGGCGACCTTGATGGCGCGAATCGCCTGATTGCCAAGGTTGTCGGGATTCCATGCCTCTTCGCATGATTCGGTTTTAAGGGCAGGATCAGTGTATGGAAAAATACAGATCGCCGGAATACCAAGGGCTTGTGCCTCGACTGCGGCCTCGGCGATTTTATCGACAGAACGGCGCATCACGCCCGGCATCGAGCTGACCGGTTCAAGAATGCCGGTCCCGTCACGAACAAAGACGGGCCAAATCAGGTCACCGGGGGTCAGGGTATTCTGGGCCACCATCGCCCGCAGTGCAGGGGATTGGCGCAAACGCCGCAGGCGTGTGGCGGGAAAAGAGGCTTGAGTCGGGCGCATTCATTCATCCTGTCGTATGTCCGAGCAAAAACTTGCACGGATCTGAGGGCATCTCAAGGCTTACAATCCGCGCGCCACTTGAATAAGTTGTACAAAATGTGACTTTCCGGAGCGTGGCGCAAGTGCTGAACTGGTATGAAACGGTCTTTGAACTTATCGACATGCGGTCGTTTTCGAACCTGTGGTTCTGGATTGCGCTGGCCGTTATCTGGTCGACATCCAGCCACTGGATCCTCGGGGTGCCGTTCGACCTTGTGGTGCGCGCGCGCAAACACGGCGGGTGGGTACAGGACGATTTGAATGACATGGTGCGGGTGAATGTGAACCGGATCTTGTTCATCGCGCGCACATCGGGGTTATGGTTGCTGGCGCTTGGGTCTTTTGTATTAACGGCGGCGGCGTTGCTTGGGTTTGTCTACGGGGTTGAGTTTGCGCAGGCATTCTTTTTGCTGGGGTTTCCATTGAGCGTTATCTGGGGCTTGAGCGTGCGAACCGCGCGGCAGATTCTTGAGGCAGATGGCGCCGATCTGCATGCGCGCATGGTCCGTCACCGTGTTTATGTACAGATCATCGGTGTGTTCTCGATTTTTGTGACCGCCCTTTGGGGCATGTATCAAAACATGGCTGTTGGCCTGTTTTAACAGGTCATTTTTCCCTGCAACAGTGCCCCGTGGGGTGGCAATTATTTAACCGGATCGAAAGGTGTCATGCGCGTGTTGGTTGACACGCGCCACCGGAACGATAGGAGAACGCGTCATGGCACATAGTAATCATATTGCAGTCGGTGGCGCACCCGAAGGGTTTGACGCCAGTCTTGTCGCGCGCGAACTGGCAAAGGGCACAAACGTCGTTCATGTGGCGCGCGATGCCAAACGGCTGGCCGCGATGCGCGCAGCACTTGCGTTTTTTGCTCCTCAAGCGGTTATTCTGGATTTTCCCGGGTGGGATTGCCTGCCCTATGACCGGGTGTCGCCCAATGCCGATATTTCGGCCACGCGCATGGCGACGCTGGCGGCTTTGGCCTCGGGCGTTCCGGGGCCGTTTATTCTTTTGACCACATTGAATGCCGCAACCCAGCGCGTACCGGCGCGTGCCGTTCTGGAGCAGGCCGCATTTTCGGCGCAGGTTGGCGGGCGCATCGATGAGAGCGGCTTGCGGACCTTCCTTGTCCGGATGGGTTTTACGCAGGCGCCAACGGTCATGGAGCCGGGCGATTATGCCGTGCGTGGCGGGATCATCGATATCTATCCGCCCGGCGAAACGGGGCCCGTGCGGCTTGATCTGTTCGGCGATGTTCTGGACGGAGCGCGCCGGTTTGATGCCGCAACACAGCGTACGACAGAAAAACTGTCGAGCATCGAGTTGGCCCCTGTCAGCGAGGTGATCCTTGACGAGGCCGCGATCACACGCTTCCGGCAGAATTACCGGATCGAATTCGGGGCCGCGGGCACCGATGACCCGCTTTACGAGGCCGTGAGTGCGGGGCGCAAACATTCGGGGATCGAGCATTGGCTGTCGTTCTTTCACGCACGGCTTGAGACCGTGTTCGACTATCTGCCCGATGCCACGATCCTGCTTGATGACCAGTTGGAGGCCGCGCGCATTGCCCGCTGGGACGGAATTGCGGATCAATACGACAACCGCCGCGAAGCAATGTCGGCCAAAAACCGGCTTGATACTGTCTATAAGCCAGCGCCGCCGGGGGGCTTGTACCTTGATGATGCAAATTGGGCTGCGGCACTTGTCGGGCACCGGGTGTTGCGCCTGAATGCTTTGCCGCAAGGCCTGGGGCCGGGAGTGATTGATGCCGGCGGGCGGATCGGGCGGAACTTCTCGCCTGAACGGCAGTTGGAAAGTGTTAGCCTTTTCGGGGCCCTGTCAGATCATATTCATGCAAAACGAGGCCAATCCCAAGTGGTCGTGGCCAGTTATTCGGAGGGCGCACGAGAGCGCCTGAAGGGATTGATGCAGGACGAGGGCCTGCAAGGGGCTACGGAAATCACCGATTTCCGCGATATTGCCGATGCAAAGGGTGGCGTGCATCTTGTGGTGTGGGCCTTGGAGCACGGATTCGAGGGCGACGGGCTGACGGTGATCAGCGAGCAGGATGTTCTGGGCGACCGGTTGATCCGCAGCCCGCGCAAGAAACGCCGCGCCAGTAATTTTCTGACCGAGGCGCAAGGCCTGTCTCAGGGGGATCTGATCGTCCATGTGGATCACGGCGTTGGCCGTTACATGGGGCTTGAGATGATAACGGCCGCCGGGGCGCCGCACGAATGTATCCACCTTGAATATGCCGAAGGTGCGCGGCTGTTCCTTCCGGTCGAAAATATCGAACTGCTCAGCCGGTATGGCCACGACGAAGGCATGCTCGACAAATTGGGCGGCGGCGCGTGGCAATCCAAAAAGGCACGGTTGAAAGAGCGTATCCGCATGATTGCGGACAAGCTGATCCGTATGGCCGCCGAACGTGCCTTGCGCAGCGCGCCGATACTGGAGCCGCCGGGGGGCATGTGGGATGCGTTTTCGGCCCGGTTCCCGTATCAGGAAACCGACGACCAGATGAGCGCTATCGAGGACACGCTTGCCGATCTGGCGGCGGGATCTCCGATGGACCGGCTGATTTGCGGCGATGTGGGGTTTGGCAAAACCGAAGTGGCCATGCGCGCGGCCTTTGCCGCCGCTCTGTCGGGGATGCAGGTGGCGATTATCGCGCCCACGACATTGCTCGCGCGCCAGCACTACAAAGGCTTCGCCGAGCGGTTTCGCGGATTTCCTGTGAACGTACGGCAATTGTCGCGCTTTGTTAGTGCCAAGGACGCCACCGAGACCCGCAAGGGCATTGCCGACGGCACCGTAGATATCTGTATCGGCACGCATGCTCTTTTGGCGAAAACGGTAAAGTTCCGGGACCTTGGCCTGTTGGTCATCGACGAGGAACAGCATTTCGGCGTGACCCACAAGGAGCGGCTCAAAGAGATGCGTAGCGATGTGCATGTTCTGACCCTGACCGCGACGCCTATTCCGCGCACGCTGCAACTTTCGCTCACGGGGGTGCGCGATCTGTCGATCATCGGCACCCCGCCGGTCGATCGTCTGGCGATCCGCACCTACGTCAGCGAGTTCGACGCTATCACAATCCGCGAGGCGCTGCTGCGTGAGCATTATCGTGGCGGGCAGTCGTTTTACGTGGTTCCGCGCATCAGCGACCTGCCCGAGATCGAGGCATTCTTGCGCGACCAGGTTCCCGAAGTGACCTTTGTAA
>JBLIFE010000179.1:0-5470 GCA_047633515.1 Paracoccaceae bacterium
CCTCGGCACCAAGACGGAAGAAGCACAGATCGTCGTGGCCTGTTGCCAGCGCGGCACGGCACGGCATGACCAGACGAGGGGCGAGAATCTCGAATGTCTCGATGATGGTGCCCACACGGAACATGAAGATGCCCGCGTTCCACAAATAGCGACCTGTTTCGAGCATTTTCTCGACATCTGCCAAATCGGGCTTTTCGACAAATGTCCGCAGCGGCTGACTTTCAAGGGTGTTGGCCTGCGCGCTTAACTCAAGATATCCGTAACCCGTTTCGGCGTGCTCCGGTTTGACGCCGAAAGTCACCAACTGTCCCTGACGGGCCAGCTTTTCGCCCTCGACCAGGGCGGCACGAAAGGCGGGCTCATCCTTGATCAGGTGATCGGACGGCAGCACCAGCATGATCGCATCCGGTGTCGCCTCGAGCCGCAAGGCCGCCGTCAGAATCGCAGGCGCCGTATTGCGGCCCTCGGCCTCGATCAGAATGTCGGCGCCGTCGATCCCGATGTCCGAAAGTTGCTCGGCGGTGATAAAGCGGAACTCGGAATTGGTGACAACCGTGGGGGCGGCAAAACCCTTGCCCTGAACCCGCGACACCGTTTCCTGAAACAGGCTCTTGTCACCCATCAGTTCGGTAAACTGCTTGGGGTAGCTTTTGCGCGAGGCAGGCCAAAGGCGCGTTCCGGCACCGCCGGCAAGAATAACAGGATGGATCATCGAAGGCATCAGGGACAGCGTCATTTTGTAGGCTCCGGTAAAAAATATGTTCAACTTCTGAAACAAGGTTTACCGATCTGCAGCGGGCGTGTCTGCTGTGCGGCAGGGCAGTTGAAGGGCGCATTTGCCGCCCCGCGCTATCCTTTGGGATAGGCCGCACCGTGCGGAAATCAAAACAGAAACGGGACCTCGAACAAACCGATGTAGACGGCAAGACCCACGATGAATGTCGCCACCGCAGTGACAAGTTGCGCCTTTGCGGTCCAGTTCTGAAGCTCGGCAAACCATCCCTCGCCGCCACCCGAGCTTTGGTTGCCACGGTTCGACCAATTCTGCTTGGACAGGTGAAAGATCATGAAAATCTTGACCGAGGCGTTAATGACCTGATTGAGATACAGGATAAACGGCCAAGACAAATCCACCGTGCGACTGTAGCGGTACAGGAACAAACAAAGCACCAGCCGCGAAAAAACCACCCAGATCAAACAGGACCAAAGATACATCGGGTCAACAAAGGCTGCAAGAATCGCAAGTATGGGCGAAACCATCATCGTCCACATCGCGATCCGCTGATCGACGACACACCACCAGATAAACGGTTTGACCTTGCGCGGACCAAGCGCGATGGCGCGAGATCCATTGCGCAACATATTTCCCGACCAGCGGCGAAAGTTCTGGACCATGCGCTCCATGCCGTTCTCTTTGATCACCTCGATCGTGTAAACGGTCGCGTCGGGCACATAGGTCATTTTCGCATCACAGGTCAGCATATGATACCATGTACTTTTGTCGTCGCCCGACAAAAATCGGAACCGGCCCCACAGCCAATGGTCAAGGTGATCTGCCTCGATGGTGCGTATGAATCTCTCGTTTAGCATGTGTTGGGCACGAAACACGCTCATCCGTCCTGTCAGGGTCAGCACCTTGTCTGACATTGCGTGGCTTTGCATCGCGAGTCTTCGTTGGGCAAAGCGCATGTTCAACCAACTCTGGATCCAGCCGGGGCCGTAACAGATGACCTCTTCGTCGGTGGTCAAGGCCTGAAGCGCGGGGTCGGCCCCGAACATCGACAGGGTCTTTTCCATCACGTCGTGCCCAAAAAGCGCGTCGCCGTCCATAAAGATCACAAGGTCGTCCGGATCGACCCCGGCACGGTTGATCGCCCGCAAGATCAGCCCGATCGCCATCCGCTTGCCCGACTGGTTTTGCCGGATGAACACCAGCTCGGCGAGATCATCCGAGATATCCTGCGCGTGGGTTTCCACAAACGAGCGGATAATCAGCTCGTCATAGGACGAGCCGGTGCCAATATAAAGCGTCGTGGGGATGCGCTCGCGGCGGATTTGGGCCAGAATCGCGCCAATGACCCGCTTGGTGATGGCCGGTTCCTCGTAATAGGTCGTCATCTGGATATGGAGCCGCCGTGGTCGCCACCCCTCTTTCCACAGCTTGTCGGCCCGCGCGCGCATGCCGGGCCATTTGAACACGCGGTAAGCCTCGGCGCGTATGGCGTGGGTAAACCACCAGCTAAAACGCCATGCCCCCAAAGTGCCCAGAACAAGCGTCACATGGCGGGTATCAGGCTGGAAGAACCTGTTCGAAGTAAAGGTCAACAAGTACAAAAGGGTACTCATCAAACATCCCAGCAGAATCAACTGCCCGAAGCGCCACTTTCGCAAGCCCTTTCGCGGCCGCTTTGTTAGCTCCCGCAGTTTGACGGTCAGATCTTTGTCAAAAGCGTATTCCGTCTCGGGTGCGAACATTTTTTATTGCCCTTTCAACAGGGTTTCGAGAGACTTCTTGAGGTCGGCAAACATCTGTGCGCCCGGAAACGACCAACCGCGCAAGATCGACAATTGCACCGGCGCATCTGCCCGGAACTCGCGCCGCGACTGGTTGACTGAGGCCGCATCCGGCATCACGGTCACAACAAGGCCGAATTTACCGGGGCGCAACGGGTCGATTCCAGCGGTGATATCCGACACCTGTCCGGTCACGGTGCGCATCTCTCCGGCATCATTCACGGTCATGCGCGTCGCCTGTCCGATATAGACATCTCCTGACAAAGTTTCATCGAGCCACCCCACAACGATACGCCGCTGGTGTTCTTCGATTTCGACACCCAGTTCACCGCGGCCTATAAACTGGTCCCGAAACACCGGAACATCCGTCACAACGCCGTCGGCGCGTGCCACAATATTGACGGCATCGGCGGCATTTTTTTCCGCGCTAAGCCGACGTTTCAGAGACGACATGTCAATCTCGCGGCTTTCCAGGACGTCTTCGAACGTGATGCGCACCGCGTGAAAATCACCGGGAAACCGCGACAGGCCCGCATCGAAATCGCGCAGGGCATCCCACGTCCGGCGGACCTCGTCCAACCGGTTATCGCTCAGGAAATCCGACAACACCCGTGCCGCCACCGCCCGCTCGTACGCCGCCAGAACGGTGGCGCGGTGGGTGCCCGCGTCGCTCATGTGGCGCGCCAGCATCTCTTGCGCCTCGTCGCGCCGCTCGATCGCGCGGCGCACATCGGCGCGTACCCCGTTCAAACGGCCGGCGCGCTCGGGGTTGCTCAGCACAATCATGGTCTCACCCTGCACGACCTGATCGCCGACACGCACCCGTACTCTTTCGACAAACGCCGCCTCTGGCGCAAGATGCGCCATAATCGGTGCGACGACACGCGCCTGCTCCACACGAACTTCTGATAACCGGCCCCAGATCATGTTGCCGACAAATCCGAACACAAGCATCGCAAGTGTGAGGTAAAACAGAACACTCATGACCGTCCGCAAGGCCCGCGGGCTTTTGCCGACCGATCCTGCCCTGGTTTCTTCCTCGGTCTCGCCCATCGGCACAAGATCAACAGGCGTGTCGAGCGAGGTAATGATTTCTTCGGTGCTGGCCATTTTGCCCGACAGAATCGAGCGATAGAAAATCGCCAGTGTCTCGCGCTGCCGTCCACTCAGACCATCGAACAACAGCTCCTGTGGGCCGTCCCCCGGCGTAAAGCGGGCATCAAAGCGGATGTTCACCCCCTGAAAGGGAATCGACAGAATGCCCTTGGAGGGCAGGATGTCCGACACTTCGGGATAATCTATGGATTTCAGCGACCAAGAGGTAATTGTGACGTTCGAACCATCGGTCAATTCAAGGCCCAAAGGCGCACGTACCTGATAGCTTAGGTCGGACATTGGTCTTTCATGACGAATCTTCAAAACACTGCACCTTGCGTTGAACGGAGAACTTGCGTCTTTTATAACGCAAAAACCGCCCCCTTGCGCGTATCCAAGCGGTTATTTACCCGCTCAAAAGTATAGGCGACAAGGCTGAGGGCAGCCAATACGTGGCCGCCCCCTAAATATATTCAACAGGCGTGCGCACATCGCAGCCGGTGAAATCATATCATAATCGTGGCCCCCACGACGCAAACGCACCGCAGGAGCCAATGGTATGGTTCAGCAAACCCTAGAAAAGAAAGCTGTCCACAGCCACATCGTAGAAGCCAACGCCAAGCCCGTTAGCATCATTCAAAACCAGCATGCCACCCCCCAGATCAACCGAAAGATCGCTGCCACCAGACACCGTGCTGACATGGCTCAACAGCCAGTCGGACAAGGTTGAAAGCTGGCTCATATCGCCAAAGCCAAGGTCGCGCAGGTCGATTGTATCGCCTGCGGAAAGGTCGGTAATGGTGCAGACATCCCCCGACAGATCCGCTAGTTTGGACACGAACGTATCCTCGCCCGTGCCACCTGTGGCAGTATCGGCACCGCGGCCCAGCACGATTTTGTCGTTACCAGCCCCGCCAATCATCACGTCATCGCCGTAATAACCGGTCAGGTAATCGTCGCCGTCGCCGCCATCGAGGTAATCATTCCCGGACCCGCCATTCAGCTTGTCGCTATCCGCCCCCCCGAAAAGGCTGTCGTCACCGCTGCCACCCTTCATAGTGTCACGGCCCTCGCCGCCATAAAGCGAGTCATTGCCTGATCCGCCGTCCAGGGTGTCGTCGTCAGCCCCCCCGTTTAGCTCGTCGTCATCGGTGCCCCCCGAAAGCGTGTCGGCACCGTCACCGCCAAACAGGAAATCGGCACCATTCCGACCCTGAAGGTTGTCGTCACCTGCATCGCCATTCAGCACGTCCGAACCGCTTCCGCCAACAAGCGTATCGTTGCCCGCATCCCCGTTCAACGTGTCGTCACCGCTGCCACCGTTCAGGGCATCGTCACCCGCACCACCCCAAAGCGTGTCACGGTCGGATCCACCCGAAAGGGTGTCATTTCCCGCACCCCCAAAAAGCGTGTCAAAGCCCGTACCACCTTGCAGCGTATCGTTGCCGACACCGCCATCAAGCATATCGTGCCCCGCCGATCCATCGAGAAAATCATCGCCGTCGCCGCCATAAAGCGTGTCGTCATCCTCTGGCAAAAGATTGCCGAACTGGTCGTACCGCAGGCCGGTTTCGTCATAAACCGAGATCAGGCCTTTGAACTGCCGATTGGGCCCAGCCCCCCCGTAAAGCGCATCATTGCCGTCCCCGCCTTTCAGGATATCCCCTGACGATTCGCCGTAAATGGTGTCGATGCCCATTCCGCCATCGACGATGTCCGCTCCGGCACCCGCCAGAATCGTGTCGTCGTATGTCAGATCGGCACTCTCTTGCGTGATCATCTCGGGCGCGCGGATCAGAATGCTTGCAGCCCGGTCTACTTGCGTGAACGGATCCATCGCACGCGGGTCCATCGCCCCGTC
>JBLIFE010000180.1:0-5451 GCA_047633515.1 Paracoccaceae bacterium
GTTCCAACCACCTGATGGGCGACACTCTTTCCAAACAGACGCATGATGCATTTCGAAAGGCGTTGCTTGACCCGGTGGCTGACGTGCCGTGTGGGCTGGTGGATCCGAAAGGGCGTCCCGCGACCAAACGTTTCGATATCTATCGCAACAATGTTGTGGTCTCGTTGACCGAAGCCCTTGCGACGGCCTTTCCAATCCTCGAAAAACTGCTGGGAGCGGCGAACTTTCATACTCTGGCTGGTGTGTTCTTGCGCGCGCATCCTCCCACAGACCCTGTTCTTGCGTTTTACGGGACCGAAATGCCCACCTTTCTGAGCACTTTTGCACCCGTTGCTTCGTTGCCCTATCTGTCTGATATTGCCCGCGTCGAGTTAGCTATGCGCAGGTCCTATCACGCGGCCGACAGCACGCAGGCCAACCTCACACCCTTGTCGCAAACTGACCCCGACGCCCTGTTGGCGATCCGTATCAGGCTTGCCCCGTCGGCCGAACTCATCCGCTCTGATTGGCCGATCCACGCGATCTGGCGACGCAATACCGAATCAGATGCACCCAAAGTGCGCATGTCGGCTCAGGACATTCTGATCCTGCGCCCCGAATTCGACCCCGAACCACACCTGCTTCCGTCCGGTGCCAGCGTATTCATCGAGCATCTTCAACAGGGCACTACGCTGGGTACCGCGCTTGACCATGCGCTTGCCGCTGTGGCCGATTTTGACCTGTCACAAATACTTGGCCTGCTGATTGCAGGTCAGGCCATCGTCCACCTCGATACGGAGATTTTATAATGACTCCCCGCCTTCTTCTTGCTCTCCCCGACCGGCTTGTGTCGCGTGTTGATGCCGCCACTGCGGATTGGCTGCTGCCGACGCTGGCGCGTGTGATATTTGCGGGGGTCTTGCTAATCTACTATTGGAACTCGGGCGCGACAAAGATCGGCGACGGGATTTTCGGCCTTTTTGCGCCAGGGGCCTCTGCGTATATCCAGATTTTTCCAAAAGCGGTGGAGGCCGTTGGCTATGACACCTCGCAACTGTCCCTCTTTCACTGGGCTGTTGTGCTTGCGGGTACTTGGGCCGAGTTTATTCTGCCCGCAGCAATCGTTATCGGGTTTCAGACACGGCTTGCCGCCCTTGGCATGATCGGCTTTGTGGTAATGCAAAGCGTGGTCGACATCATCGGCCACGGCGTTGCCGCAAAGGATATCGGCGCGTGGTTCGATGCAACCTCTGGCGCGCTTATTCTGGACCAACGGGCCTTTTGGGTGTTTTTGCTGTTGATGCTGGTTCTCAAGGGCGCGGGGCCGCTGTCGGTTGACAGAATGCTTGCCCCCAAGCCGGTCTAAAGCCCGAACCGCGCCTGCGTTTGGGCGCCCCATCCCAGTGTTAGCGCGCCGTGGTCATCCTCGATCACGGGGCGCTTCATCAATGCCGGATGCAGTTTCAACAGCTCCAACGGAGCAGCCTTGCGCGTATCCCCGGACAGACCGCGCCACGTGGTCGAGCGTGTATTAAGCAAATCCCCGCCCAGTACTTCAAAAAACCGCGCGCGCTCCTCGTCAGACAGATCGTCGGCCCGCAGGTCAATAAATTGAACCGTGAAACCGGCCTGTGTCAACGCCTTCAGCGCCTTGCGGCAGGTATCGCAGGTTTTCAAGCCATAAAGCTTCATGGTGCCCCCAGTTTTTGATTCTGTTACGAGCACTTTTGAACAGCTCTTTGCCCCCGATAGCAACGCCCGCCATCAATCAACAGGCGACGGGCACGGTAATTTACGCTGGACCAGCAGGCACAAGCACCACACTATGAACCGAACGCCACACCGGCCCAAGGGAAACCACCAGATGACAAAAAACCCCGGGGCGTTCGAAAACGACACCTTTGTCATGCCGATACGCGTCTATTACGCCGACACGGACGCAGGCGGGATCGTCTATCACTCGGTCTATCTGGATATGGCAGAGCGCTGCCGGACAGAGATGCTGCGCGCGTTGTCGTGGCCGTTGATCGGGGCGGACGGATCGAACTTTGTCGTGCGGCGGGCGCAGCTTGAGTGGCACAGCCCCGCATTTCTTGAAGATTTATTGACTTGCGTCACCCATGTACAGCGCTTGAAGGCCGCAAGCGTCACGATGCATCAGGGGTTTTACCGTGACGGCGCAACCCTAGCCGAAGCAACCGTCACGCTGGCTTATGTCTCGAAGCAGATAAAACCCGTCAGGATGCCAAAGGCTTTGCGCAATGCGTTCGGGGCCTGCACCCGCCCCGCGCAAGACTGAATTTGTCTCGCTTGAACTGATCGGCGCCCTGCCGAAAACACGACAGAGCGCCAGTCGAATCACACCGTAAGTATGGTCGCCCCCGTCGTGGCACGCGCCTCAAGGGCGGTGTGGGCGGCTGCGACCTCTGCTAGCGGATAGCGCTGGTCGATACGGATTTTCACCGCCCCCGACAGAACTTTTTCAAACAAGTCCGCCGCCATCGCCTGACAGGTTTCATGATCGGCAATATGGGTAAAAATTGTCGGGCGCGTAATCTTGAGCGAACCTTTTGCGCCCAACATGCCCACATCGATTGGCGGCACTTTACCGGATGCATTCCCGAATGTGATCATCATCCCAAGAGGACGCAAACTGTTGATCGAGCCCTCGAACGTGTCCTTACCGACAGCATCCATAACCACATCAACCCCGCGCCCACCGGTCAACTCCTTGACGCGGGCCTCGAAGTTTTCAGTTTTGTAATTGATCGCATGAGTTGCCCCATACTCGAGCGCCAGCGCACATTTCTCGTCTGTACCGGCCGTCGCAATCAGGGTGATCCCCTCGGAACGCGCCCATTGGCATGCAATCAGCCCCACACCACCAGCAGCGGCGTGAAACAGAACCGTATCGCCCTTTTCAATCGGAACCGTGCGGCGAAACAGATATTGCACCGTAAGCCCCTTGAGCATCATGGCCGCGCCTTCCTCAAAGGAAATTCCGTCAGGCAACGGGCAAACCTGCGCTGCTGGCATGACGCGCGCCTCGCAATAAGACCCCGGAGGGGCCGAGGCATAGGCCACGCGGTCACCGGCTTTGACATGGCTGACGCCATCGCCAACAGCCTCGACCACGCCGGACGCCTCCATACCAAGTGCCGTCGGCAGGTTCAAAGGATAGACGCCCGAACGCTGATAGACATCAATAAAATTCAGGCCACACGCCACATGGCGGATCCGGATTTCGCCCGGGCCGGGAGTGCCGACCACTTGATCGACCTCGTGGAACATCTCTGGTCCACCGTAAGCGTCGATCATCATGGTTTTAGCGTTTGTCGTTGTCATATCTCTTCCCCAAAAAAACGAGTTCTGCTGCCTGTTATTACATGTAAATAGCGCGCCTGCATCAAAGATACAGGCGCGCCAAAAGCTAAACCACTACGGTATTGTCCAGACCCTGTGACAGGTCAGGCTGCGCGGCGTGAACCGCCCGCACCCGACCGCTGGCGCTGTTGTGGGGCGCGCCGGCGCTGCTGGGGCTTGCCTTTGCCTGTCCGCTCGTCCTTGAACTGCTCCCATTGGGTGCCGCTCAACACAGGCATCGTGCTTTTTACGACTTTTTCGATTGCCTTGAATTCGCCCATCTCATCAGGGGAGCAAAACGCAACAGCCGCACCGGTCAGGCCTGCACGCGCCGTCCGGCCAATACGGTGAATATAGTTCTCTGCCACATTCGGCAGATCAAAGTTGTAGACGTGGCGCACACCCGGGATATCGATCCCACGAGCGGCCACATCGGTCGCGACCAGAATGCGGATCTTGCCCTCTTTAAAGGCCGTAATCGCGCGGTCACGCTGTCCTTGGCTTTTGTTGCCGTGAATGGACCCCGCGGCAAAGCCTGCCTTTTCAAGGTTCTTCATCAACCGTTCGGCACCATGCTTGGTGCGTGAAAAGACCAACGCAAGATCTTCGCGGTGCTTGTCCAGAAGTTCGATCAACAGGCGCTGCTTATCGGATTGTGCAACAAAGTGAACACCTTGAGTAACCTTGTCGGCGACTTTTCCGGCACGTGCCACCTCGACCCGGACCGGATCGTTCAGATAGGCGGCAGAGAGTTCTGCCATCTGCTTGGGCATGGTGGCCGAAAACAGCATCGTCTGGCGCGGAGTGGACAAAAGTGGCGCAATCCGGCGCAGCGCGTGGATAAAGCCAAGATCAAGCATCTGGTCCGCTTCGTCGAGCACAAGGAAACGGGTCTCCGAGAGGCTGACGGCCTTACGGTCCAACAGGTCGATCAGACGGCCCGGTGTCGCCACCAGCAGATCCGTGCCTTTTGCCAACCGGTTGATCTGTACGTTGATGGATTGGCCACCAACGACCAAACCCACCTTGAGATGCGTCCCGTCGGTGAAATTGCGCAGGTTGTCGCAGATCTGACCCGCAAGTTCACGCGTCGGCGCAAGAACCAGCGCACGAACCGAACGGGGTCCGGGCTTTGTGCCCACCTTCATCAACGCATCCAGAAGCGGCAATCCGAACGCCGCTGTTTTACCGGTGCCAGTCTGGGCAAGACCCATGACATCACGGCCATTCATGGCATGCGGGATCGCCTGCGTCTGGATCGGCGTAGGCTCTGTAATACCCAGTTCAGCCAGTTTTGCAGTCAATCGCGGCGCAAGGCCAAGCATATCAAAATCCATTATGGACTCTTCCTTTCAATGGACCCAACAGGCCCAAATAATTATAAGGCACCCCAAAAGGAGCGCCGAAGATCAGGGTGCGCAAAAACAAAGACAAGGGACTGCATTGTCCGAACGTCCGCTTTCGCGTTCGCCCCCCTGCGTGATGTGGGAAACTTATGGTAGCGTTGGGTGGGCCAGCGTCTTGGCTGGACGGGCTGCTCACGCGGCAACTCTCAATCGCTTGGGGCCGTTTGCCTCATTCATTTGACCAAGTCAAGCCTTGGCTTACGATTGAACCTGCGCAATGTTTACCGCATCATCAATTCAATACCCTTAATGGAGCAACCGCCATGATCGAAGAACCCCCTCTGCTGACTATCAAACGCAAATCCAACCGCCCCACCGCCGCCCAGATTGCCGCGTTTCAAGGGGTGCCCACAGGCTTCGTGAACGATGCCCTGTTTGGTGCAGGGGCGCTTGGGTCGCAGATCAGGCCGGTGGGCGACGGGCTTGATATTGACTGCATAGCCGCAGGCCCCGCCTTGACAGCTGATTGTGGCCCCGGCGACATTCTGGCGACCCTTGCCGCGCTGGCCTATGTCGCGCCGGGGGACATTCTGGTCGCCGCCTTCGCTGGCTATCAAGGATGCGCAGCTGCCGGCGACCGGGTGATCGGGATGGCAAAAAATGGCGGCGCGGCGGCATTTATCACTGACGGGCCGGTGCGCGACTATACCGGTGTTGTCGGCATCGGATTGCCGGTTTGGTGTACCGGCCTGACGCCAGCCTC
>JBLIFE010000181.1:0-5441 GCA_047633515.1 Paracoccaceae bacterium
GGGCCTGACGGCGCAGCTCGAAAACTCCCTCGTGCCCCCACACCGCGCGTTCAAGACGCAAAAGAAAGGACCTTTGATCGGGTGTCAGTAGCACGCTCTCCAATGCGCTGCGTTGGCGCAGGTAGTGGCGCTGTTCCTCTCCGACGCCAATCAGATTTCCGGCATAGGCGGCATTCAAGGCATCCGCATTCATGCTTTGAAGCGACCACCAGACAAGGCGTGTCGCATCATCGGATCGTGCCGAGGATGTTTGCGCCGTAACGGCCGTGCGAAGCGTGCCAAGCGTGGCCGTCTGCGCACGGATGTCGGCGTGTATCCCGTCAAGCAGGCCCGAGGCTGTCACCAGATCGGTCACGCCCGCTGCCATTTGCTCAAGGATGTCGAAAACCGGTTGTTGATCTGTGGCCGTATCGCCAAATTGCGCGCGGGGCCAATCCGCCCGGACCTGCGCCAGAACAGTGAGCAGCTTTGCGCCCTCCTGTTCGATCATGGCGCTTGAGCGTTGATTGAGAAGGTATGGCGCAGTCGTTGCCAGATCAGCGGATCGTTTGGAAATATCCAGCGCCTGAGCCACCTGACTGAGTGTTTCGCGGTGAAGATCCTGCAAACGGGCGTCGACCCGCTGCAACGCAAACCACGTCATCGCGCTTGCCGACAGCACGGCAAACGACAAAAGCGTCAATGCCGCCCAGAGCCTGCCGCGCACCGTGCGCAAGCTGAGCAGATTCACGAGATCGCGCAGGCTCAAGGGGGTGCGCAGAGTCACGGGGGTGCGCAGGCTCACGAGACCGCGCAGGGTCACGGATCGGCCCCAGAGGTTCCTGTGACAAAAATATAACCTTGCCCACGTCTGGTCTGCAAATGCTCCGGCTTCGAGGGGTTTTCTTCGATCTTGCGGCGCAGGCGCAGGATCAGAACATCAATCGTTCGATCCATGTAACGCGTCAGATCACTGCCGATCTCGGCCAGAAGTTCGACCCGCGGGATCACCTCGTTCGGGCGGCCAAGAAAAAAATCGAGCAGCCGGTATTCTGCATTCGTCAGAGAAATCTCGTCACCGTCCTGCGCACTGACGATTTTGTTGACCCGATCGACGAAAAGCCGGCCCAGAACAACCTTCGAGATGTTCTCGGTCCCCGCCGGAAAGGCATGCTCGCCCTTCCCGTAGCGGCGCAGCACCGCGCGGATACGCGCAATCAATTCGCGCGGGTTGAACGGTTTGAGCATGTAGTCATCCGCCCCCCCGTCAAGACCGTCGATCCTGTCGCTTTCGTCACCCTGCCCCGTCAACATGACAATGGGCAGATCGCCGGTGCGACGTATCTTCATCGCCAACTCAAGCCCGCTTTCGCCCCTGAGATGCAAATCGATCAAGACCAGGTCAAGATCGACCGATTTGCGGATCACGGCAAAATCGGCGCTGCTTTCCATCGGCACCGGTTCGAACCGGTTTTCGGACAACAACGCCACCAGCGCGTCACGCATCCCCGCATCATCGTCCACAATGCCAATTTTTGGGCGTATCATTACTCAAAGTCCCGTTGATCCGACAACACGCTACTGCGGATCCAATGGTCCGTCTTAGCCTATTTTGTTAAAAGTATTACATTGCGGCGCAAGAATGTAACTTTGTTAATCAGAAAGCGCCGTTCCCATAGCATTCTGACTGCGGGTTTTGTGACTCTTTCGACCGGAGCAGCCTAAGCTGCCTGTGCTGACCGCGCCTTAGCCCGAGTCGGCGTTACATATTTCTGGGAGGAAAACATGAAGAAACTTGGATTGGTCTCATGGGCCGTTCTCGCTGTTGCTGGAGCCACCGCCGTTTCGGCTGACGAACTGAGTGTTGTGTGTGGAGCAGAGCAGGATTGGTGCGATCTGATGGTCGCGGCCTTTGAAACGGAAAACCCCGACACAGACGTGCTGATGGTGCGCAAATCGACCGGCGAAACATTGGCCCAAATCCGCGCCGAAGCAGGCAACCCCAAGATTGACGTCTGGTGGGGCGGTACCGGTGACCCCCATCTGATTGCCGCCGAAGAAGGGCTGACACAGCCGTCCGGTGTTGCCACCGACGAACTTCTTGGCTGGGCCCGGAATATGGCTGAAATCTCCAACGGCAGAACCGTGGGCATCTATGCGGGTGCCTTGGGCATTGGTTATAACTCCGAAATCCTCGCGGAAGGCAACATCGCCCCTCCCGCCTGTTGGGCCGATCTAGAGGATCCACGCTTTGTCGGCGAGATCCAGGTCGCCAACCCCAACAGTTCCGGCACGGCCTATACCGAGCTGGCCACATTCGTGCAGCTTTTTGGCGAGGACGAAGCCTTCGTCAAGCTGGCAGCCGTCGGCAAGAACGTGAACTCCTACACCAAATCCGGCTCGGCCCCGTCAAAGGCAGCTGCGCGCGGTGAAACCGGTGTTTCGATCGGGTTCATGCACGATATGGTCAAGTTGGCTTCAAGTGGCTTTCCGCTCAAGATCGTCGCCCCTTGTGAAGGCACAGGCTATGAGGTCGGGGCCGTCAGCATCATCGAGGGTGCACGCAATCTGGACGGCGCAAAGGCGTGGGTCGCATTTGCATTGCGCGCCGATGTGCAATCGCGGGCAAAAGAGGTCGGCTCCTTTCAGGTTCCATCGAATTCCAATGCAGAAGTCGCCCCTGAATCCCCCGATCTCGCGTCGATCAAGCTGATCGATTATGATTTCGCAACCTATGGTTCAAGTGCGACCCGCGCGCGGCTTCTGGCGCGTTGGGATTCTGATGTCGGTGATGCAACCGCACAGTAACCCGCCCTGTCGCCGTCACCTCGGATCATGAGGTCGGCTGTTGGGTGCCCTTCCTTGCAGGGGCACCCTCCCCCTAATTCACTGGACTTGATATGAAACGAACGGTTTTGTTCTGGCTCGTCGTCGGGTTGATCGGCTTTGTCCTGTTGCCTTGGCACATGACAGACGCGGGTGTTCTCGCATTTGAATGGGTCGGGGACGGTGTGCCTGCCAGTGGTTTCTGGCTGGTTATGTCATCGGGCCATTGGTGGCTTGCGCCTGTTGGCGTGGCTCTGGTTGGGGCATTGGCGCTTCAGTTCCTTCATGCAAATCCGGTAAAACGGGCCAAAGCGACGCTGGGCGTGGCCGCAGTCGGGCTTGTCTGGACGGCCCTGCAAGGGCTGGCCATCGTACGCGCCGGTCCCCGGATATTCGAGAGCATTCTCACCGGAGACGCCATTAACGCTGGCCAATCGGGCATGGGTATCGGGGCTGCCATCTGCATCGCAGGGCTTTTGTTTGTTATCACCGTTTCGATGTCACAAACCGGCAAAGGGCGCGGGGATGCCTTTGTTGTCAGCATGATCGGCATGATAATCGCGCTGGTCGGGGTCTTTGTGTTCTTTCCGGTGATGCATATTCTGGTCCGCGCCTTCGAGGTTCAGGGCGGCTATAGCCTGACCGCTTTCTTCCCGCGCTTTTTCAGCGGCGACATCTGGGGTCTGCGGTGTCTTGTTTCTGATCGCTCCTGCGGCGTAGCGATCAATTCGCTGTTCCTCGCGGTACTGACCGGCGTCGGCACGACGCTGCTGGGGCTGTCGTTTGCACTGATTTTCACCCGCACCGATTTTCGCGCCAAAAAGCTGCTGCGTGTCCTTACGGTTATCCCCATCATCACACCGCCCTTCGTGATCGGCCTTGCGTTGATCTTGCTGTTTGGAAGAAACGGCACGGTTACCGACCTTGCTGCCGATTTGTTCGGAACGCAGAAAACCCGCTGGCTTTATGGCTTTTGGGGCGTCTATTTTGCCCAATTGCTCTCGTTCACACCGATTGCGTTTCTGGTGTTGATCGGTGTCGTACAGGGGGTCAGCCCGTCGATGGAGGAGGCCTCCCAGACGCTTGATGCCGATCGCTGGCAGACCTTCCGCTACGTGTCGTTGCCATTAATGCGCCCGGGCCTTGCGAATGCTTTCTTGTTGGGGTTCATCGAAAGCCTTGCCGATTTTGGCAACCCGCTGGTCCTTGGCGGCGGATATTCTGTTCTGTCCACCGAGATCTATTTTGCAATTGTCGGTGCCGTCGCAGATCCGGCAAAGGCCGCTATCCTCGCCATCGCTTTGCTGAGCCTGACGCTTTCGGCATTCGTGCTGCAACGGATGTGGCTGGGCAAAAAATCCTATGCGACGATAACGGGCAAGGCCGATTCCGGCCAGAACGCCTCTCTTAGCCCGCTTGTGCGCACATTTTGCTATGCGACCGCGTTGCCGTGGGCGGCTCTGACGGCTCTGGTATATTCGATGATTGTTTTCGGCAGCTTTGTGAAGCTGTGGGGTTATGACCACAGCTTTACCTTCGAGCATTACATCCGTGCCTTCGGGATCAACTTCACGACGGGGCGGCTTTCGGGTGTGGCGTGGGACAGCTACTTCACGACGCTCACGATATCGTCCATTGCCGCACCGCTGACAGCGCTTGTGGGGCTTATGACGGCGTATCTGCTGGTGCGGCAGAAATTCATGGGCAAGGAAGCGTTCGAGTTCTCGACCATGCTCAGTTTTGCAATCCCCGGAACGGTCATCGGTGTCAGTTATATCATGGCGTTCAACTTTCCCCCTATCGAGCTTACGGGAACCAGCATCATCCTGATTATCGTGTTCATGTTCCGCAACATGCCCGTCGGTGTGCGCGGCGGAATTGCGGCGATGTCGCAGCTCGACAAAAGCCTTGACGAGGCATCGATCACCTTGGGCGCCAACAGTTTTACAACGCTGCGCCGGGTGATCCTGCCGTTAATGGGGCCGGCCATCCTTGCGGCGCTGACCTATAGTTTTGTGCGCGCCATCACATCGGTCAGTGCTGTTATCTTTCTGGTCAGCGCAAAGCACAACATGGCAACGTCCTTCATCGTCGGGCGGGTTGAAAACGGAGAGTTCGGGCTTGCGATCGCCTATTCCGCCGTTTTGATCATCACAATGCTGACAGTGATCCTGTTGCTTCAGCTTGTGATCGGGTCGCGCCGTCTGCGCCGCACCGACCGTGTTCAATCAGCGGCTTGAAACCAGCCCAACACCGGAGAGACCTATGACACTATCCACCCCTGGCTCGGTACGCTTTGATGGCGTCGTCAAGACATTTGGCACGGTTACCGCACTCAAGCGCCTTGATCTGGCCATTGATCCGGGCAAACTCGTCACCCTGCTCGGGCCCAGCGGCTGCGGCAAGACCACAACATTGCGCCTGATTGCGGGGCTGGAGATGGCAAGCGCAGGCAGCATCCACATCGGCGGCGAAGACGTGACCCACCTGACGGCGACCTATCGCAAGGTGTCGATGGTGTTTCAATCCTACGCTCTGTTTCCCCACATGACCGTGCGCGAGAACGTGGCCTATGGCTTGACCGTGAAATCTGTGCCCAAGGCGCAAGCCGCCGAACACGCGGAGCACGGGCTTGA
>JBLIFE010000182.1:0-5377 GCA_047633515.1 Paracoccaceae bacterium
CACGTCTGACACGGCGGCGAATTCACTATTGCCGCCAAACAGGTGGCGCTGCCCGAACACCTTGCCCAGCCCATTGAGGGTTATCATGTCGCCGCTCATCGCGCCCTCTTTGGTGACGTATGAATGCTTGGCGTCGCCTCCAGCAGCATGCGCGTATAATCCGTTTGCGGTGCGGTGAAGATACGGCGCACGGGGCCGTTTTCAACAATTCTGCCGTCCCGCATTACATAAACCCAATCGCATAACTCGGCCACAACACCCAGATCGTGGGTGATGAACAGGATTGACGTGCCTTTCTGGTCGCGGATTTCGCGCAGAAGTTTCAGTACCTGCGCCTGTACAGTGACATCAAGTGCCGTCGTCGGCTCATCCGCGATGATCAATTGGGGGTTAAGGGCAAGACCCATCGCGATCATCGCGCGCTGTTGCATCCCACCGGAGAACTGGTGCGGGTATTCGTGAACCCGTTTTTCGGGCTCGCGGATATACACTGAATCCAGCAGCGCGCGCGCTGCTTCGCGGGCGCGGGTCATCGAAAAGCCGCTGTGCAATTCCAATGGTTCGCCGACCTGCCGCCCGATGCGCAGCGTCGGATTGAGCGATTGCATCGCATCCTGAGGGATCAAGGCAATGCGGTCGCCACGCAATGCGCGCATATCCTTTTCACTGCGATCATGCAGGGATGTATCGTCCAGATGTATTGTCCCGCTTGTGATCCGCGCGCGTTTTGGCAGCATCCGCAGAGTTGCCAGCGATGTCAGTGTCTTGCCACTGCCAGATTCGCCAATCACGCCGACAATCTCGTTCGGCCAGATATCAAGCGATACCTGTTCCACTACCCGCAGATCGTCGCCACGCCGCCGCGCGAATTCGATCGACAGATCGTGGATGCGCAGCGTCGGTATACCGTTCTCCTGTGCGTGTTCTCGCGGTTCAGTCATGTTATTCCTTCATATGCGGGTCGAGCACATCGCGTAGCCCGTCCCCGATCATGTTGAAGCCAAGAACGCTGAGAAATATTGCGGCCCCTGGTACGATGCTTAGCCAGGGTGCCTGCACCATAAAACCACGACCCGTGTTGAGCATGTTGCCCCACGAAGGTTCCGGCGGTTGCGCGCCCAGCCCCAGAAAAGACAACGCGGATTCCAGCAGGATCGCATAGGAAAACGCCACCGCCGCCTCCACCAGCAGGGGTGCGAGGATGTTGGGTAATATCTCCCGGAACACGATACGGGCATGGCTCATGCCAATGGCGCGGGCGGATTCAACGTATTGTTCACGCAAGACTACTTCAGTCGCGGCGCGTGCAAGGCGGGAAAATCCGGGAATAAACACAATACCGATGGCGATCATCGCGTTTAGGATAGAGGTGCCGAGGCTGGCCATCAGTACCACCGCCAGAAGGATCGCTGGAAAGGAAAACAGCAGTTCCATAAATCGCATCACGACAAGATCAACAATGCCGCCAAAATATGCTGCGGCAACGCCGATCAGGGTGCCAAAAACCAGCCCCACACCGGCGGCAATAAACGCAACCTCCATCGAGATGCGAGCGGCGTGGATTGTACGCGATAGGAGATCCCGCCCCAACTCGTCAGTGCCCAGCGGATGTGCGGCCGACGGGCCTTGCAGCATGGCGACCACATCCAGATCGTAGGGGGAATAGGGCGAGACCCAAGGCGCAAAGATCGCACAGATCAGAATGGCCCCGATAATGGTCCCGCCCGTAATCACCAGGCGCCAGCGCCGCCAGTCAAAATCGGAAAGAGCCGCCGTCATGTTTGGCTTCCTTTGACTCGGCGGGGATCAAGAAGCCCGACGGCAAGATCGACGATCAGGTTAACCACCAGCACAAAAACGGTGATGGTCAGTGCAGATGCCAGCAGAACCGGAAAGTCGCGGTTTATGATCCCGACCAATACCAGGGACCCCACACCAGGAAGCCGGAAAATGTCTTCGATCACGACGGCAGAGCCGAACAGGAACCCGAATTCAACCGCCGCGACGTTCATGTAGGGGATAAGGCTGTTGCGCAGCGCATGGCGGCGAATAACGATTGCTTCGGTGGCTCCTTTGGCATTGGCGGTCCTTATGAAATCGCTCGACAGGACTTCGATCATCGAGGCACGCATGATGCGGATCAGCAGGGCGGAAGATACCAGACCAAGCGACAATGCGGGCATGATCATCTGTTTCAGGTTCTGGACCGGATCAGTCAGAAAGGGTGTGAATCCACCGGGCGGCAGCCAGCGCAGGTTGAGCGAGAACACCATGATCAGCAGTGTTGCCAGCCAGAAGTTGGGCACCGCACCCAGCACCGTCGCCGTAAATGTCGCGGTCTTGTCCGTCGGTCTAGTGTGACGCGCGGCGGCCATGATGCCAAGTGGGATCGCCACCAGATTGGCGATCAGAAAGGCAAGCGTGGCCAACTCCAGCGTGACCGGAATGCGTTTGACCAGTTCCGGGCCGACGGGGACAGAGTTTTGGAAGCTTTTGCCGAAATCACCTGACAGTGTTTTTGCCAACCATTCGCCGTATTGCACGACCAAGGGCCGGTCCAGCCCCCGCTGCGCCTCAAATCGGGCGATGGCTTGGGGTGTCGCCTCCATGCCGAGGGCCGATTTCGCGGCTGAGCCGGGGAGCACGCTTATGGTAAAGAATAGGACGACGGATGCTGCAAAAAGCGTAAGAATGAAACCGGCAAGGCGTGTCGCGATCAGTCTGCCCATGAAATCCCTATTGGTTTTTGGTCGTGTTCGCCGCCGGAGTCTATATGGCCCCCGGTGGCGTCTGCATCAGGCTTCGAGCCAGGCATCCTTGATCGTCTTGAGGAAGCCACTGCGCATCGGTTTGTAGTTCTTGAGCTTGTCCGTATGCGCGATAAGCAACCATGCGTTTGCAAGCGGCACAATCGGCATCTGCTCCAGCGACATTTCCTGTTGCTTGCGGTAATCGGCCTTGCGCGCCTCCCTGTTGCTGCCGCTCTTGGCCCTGGTCAAGATGTCGTCCATTGCCGGATCGCTGCTTTTCTGAACGTTCAAAGCGGTGCCACTGTGGTAATTATTGTAAACGAAATCATCGGGATCTGCCAACGGGCTGACCCAGTACATTGCGGTCATATCGAATTTGCTGGGAGCCCAGATTTCGTCCCAATAGCGCGGGATTTCCATCGTGTCGATCTTTGCCGTGACGCCGATAGCAGCAAGGTTTGCCTGAATGATCGGTGCCATAGATACCATTGCTGGAAAGGACGATGCCATGGTCAGCGAGGTCTCGAAACCGTCGGGGTGGCCCGCTTCAGCCAACAAGGCCTTGGCCTTTTCGACGTCACCGCGTGGAGCGAAATAGTCTAGCCCGGCATAGGCCCAGTTCCATTCCGGTATCACCCCACCAAGGATCGGTGTGGCCTGCCCAAAAAACGTCCCAGCTACGATAGCGGAACGGTCAATCGCATGGGCGATGGCCTGTCGTACCAGTGGATTGTCCATCGGTGCGCGGTCGTGATTGGGAAGCAACCAGTAGAAACGCGATCCTTCGAGCGTCTGACCCGTGATGCCGGGGGTGGCGTTGACAGTCGCCCAGTCTTTTGGTGGAATCTCGTTGGAAAAGTTGACTGTACCCGAAAGAACAGCATTCGTCAGAGCCGTTACATCTGCGATCAGGTGCATTTCAAGCCCGTCGAAGTGCGGTTTGCCCGCTTCGTAAAAGTCCGCGTTCTTGTCAAAGACGATCATGGAGCGTGGCTGGTATGAAACGAATTTGAATGGCCCGCTGCCAACCGGCTGCGCGTTAAGGTCATGTCCGGATTCCAGCAGTTTCATCGGCACAATGGAAGAGCCAGGAAATGCCATATAGGTCAGGAATGGCCCAGTTGGCGCGCTGAGGTCGAACCGGACCGTATGCGGGTCGACAACGACGATATCACTGATCGTCGCCACCTGAGAATCGTAGGCATAGCCCGAATCCGGCGCACGCAGGCGATCAAATGTGAATTTGACATCCTCGGCAGTCAGATCGTCGCCATTGTGAAACTTCACGCCTTTACGAAGGGTGAATGTGTACTGCATCCCATCGTCACTGACCTCGTAGCTTTCAGCGAGATCAGGATAGGGCTGAGCGTCAGGATCTAGCGACATCAATGTGGAATAAATCTGTTCGATCACAACATGTGACATCCCAGATGGCCCAAGGGCGGGATCCATACCTGCCGGGTCTGCCGAAAATGCCAGCCGAAGAATACCACCATCGACCGGTGTCATATCCTGTGCCCGCAGATTACCGGTCATCGCGGGCAACAGCGCCAGTGCGGTTCCCGATACCAGAAATGCACGGCGGCCCATTGCGGTCCTGCTGATCCTTGAAATAGTAGGTCTTTCGATTGCCATTCGACTTCTCCTTGTGTCATGGGCTCAAAGCCCTTGTGAACGATAACTTGAATTAACTTTCATCATATGACAGTTTCTGGAACAGTCAATCGGTGTCTTCGATATTCCAGTATCCCAATCTTAGATCAAGGAAAATTGCCCATGAATGATCACAGCGGCACAGACGAGGAACGGTCAGAGACGTCAAGGCAGGCTACTGTCGGTGAGAAGTTGCGCCATGCCCGCCGACTTCAAAATCTGACACTTAAATCTGTCGCGGATCAGGTCGGGTGTTCCGAGAGTATGTTGTCAAAGATAGAACGCGGCAGGGTCAAAGCGGGTCTGGACCTGCTGGCACGGCTTGCGGAAACGCTGGGTGCGTCTGTCGCCGCCCTGTTCAGTGAACCCGAAAGTATGGGCGTCGTGGTCTATCAAGACGGCGAGCGTCCGGTTATCGAAGTCGGTGGCAACGTCGATGGGGTAGCTCCCACGGTATTACAACGCCTTGTCCCGCTCGCGGATGGCCGCTTGCTGAACGGAAATATACATGTTGTGCCGCCCGGTGGTGAAACGAGCGGAACATTGGTCCATCGTGGTGAAGAGGTGGGTTTCGTCGTGGAAGGCTTTATAGAACTGACCGTAGACGGCAAGGTGTCGCTGCTTGGGGCGGGCGCGTCATTCTACTTTTCATCCACATTGCCACACAGTTACCGCAATATCGGAACCGAGACTGCGCGTATTGTCTGGGTGAATTCACCGCCTTACTAGTTTACTGGCCTTGCTGAAGGACCCGCAGTTTATTTGGGAAAGAGACTTCTTTGGAATGGATGAATAAGTTTGTTTGAGAAAAGGAAGGTCTGCTACGGTTTAGGTTTCTCGGACGCTGGGCGCGCCGCTTGTGTGACACGGATCGTTGCCTGGCGTCGGAGAAGCGCTCAAGCGGGAAATCGTGGGGTTGGTCTGGGTGGATCGATTGTTGCTATGGGGATTTGCGCAATGCGTGTGTTTTCGCC
>JBLIFE010000183.1:0-5327 GCA_047633515.1 Paracoccaceae bacterium
CTGGTACTTCGGCGTCTTCAACCTGTTGCCCCGCCCTAAGCAAAGCATCGAAATTCTTGACGGCATGATCCTTAACAATCGGGGTTTCTATTTACCTGCCCCGGTTGCCGGAGAGGGCTTTGGCATTTTGATGGCCGTGATTGTGGCGTCGTTTGTTGGCGCGATTGCGCTTTATGTCTGGTCGGTGCGCCGGCTTGACCGTACTGGAGAGGCCTTTCCCGCCATCCGGACCGGACTTGCGATCGTTATTCTGGTGCCTTATCTGACCCATCTGGCCCTTGGTGCCCCGATCACGTGGGACATACCTGTCCTCAAGGGGTTCAATTATGTTGGCGGAATGTCTGTACCGCCCAGCTTTTGTGCGCTGATTGTTGCGCTATCGGCCTATACCTCGTGTTTTATCGCAGAGATCGTGCGCTCTGGCATCCAGTCTGTCTCGAAGGGCCAACTGGAAGCGGCCGGCGCGCTCAATCTGCCCGCCAACTGGACATTGCGCCGCGTGGTGCTGCCGCAGGCGATGCTTGTGATCATCCCGCCGCTGATCAGCCAGTACTTGAATGTCACCAAGAATTCGTCGCTGGCGATTGCCATCGGGTTTCCTGATCTGGTCAGTGTGTGGATGAACACGTCGCTGAACCAGTCGGGTCGCGCCATTCCGATCGTCGCGATGACGATGGGATTTTATTGTACTGTGAGCCTGTTCGTATCGCTCATGATGAACGTTTATAACAAGCGCGTTCAGCTTAAGGAGCGTTGAGTATGACCCGCAGCACCGAGATTTTTCAACCCGCTCCCGATCGCCCCGCTCCGATAGACAGCTCGGGCATCGCCGGGTGGCTGCGCAAGAACCTGTTTGCCGACGTGACGAATACATTGATGACCATTCTGGGGGCCTATCTTGCGTTCAGCCTGTTGAGCGGGGTGTTGAACTGGGCCTTGTTCAACGCGGTCTGGACGGCGGAAAGCCGGCGCGAGTGTCTGGACCTTGTTGGCCGCTCCGGGGCGTGTTGGCCCGGTGTGGCGCTTTGGTTCGATAACCTGATTTACGGGCTTTATCCCAAAGATCAGGTCTGGCGGATCAATCTTGGCGTTCTGGCGCTTGTTCTGTGGATGGTGCCGTTGTGGATGCCGCGGGTGACGTCGAAGGTCCCGATCGGGCTGTCGGCGGTGATACTGTATCCGTTCCTTGCGAGCTATTTTTTTATGGGGGGCGACAAGGGGGTCTTTTGGACGGCGCTGATTGCGACAGGCCTGAGCGGGCTTATCTGGGTCTGGGCGACGGCGTTGTCTGAGACCTTCAAAGGTAAAAGCGCGGGAAGCTGGCTTATCGATGCCGTTGGTCAGGCGGATGCCCCCGAAGTCACGCAGAAAAGAACTCAGAAACTGGCGCTACTGGCGTTGTTTGTGCTGGCGTGTGTTATTGTTTCGATGGTGTCGTTTACTGAAGTGCGCACGCGGCTCTGGGGCGGGCTTTTCCTGACGCTTGTGATTTCGGGCATCGGCATTACGTTTTCGTTGCCTGCAGGTATTCTGCTTGCCCTTGGGCGGCGCTCCAATCTGCCGGTGATCGCGATGCTGTCGACGCTGTTCATCGAATTGTTCCGCTCGGTGCCGTTGATCACGATCCTGTTCATGTTCAACACGATGCTGCCGCTCTTTATGCCGGCGGGTACCGAGGTGAACCAGCTTTTGCGCGCGATTGTTGCGGTCTGCCTGTTTGCGGCCGCCTATATGGCCGAGGTGATCCGCGGCGGGCTACAGGCGATCCCGAAAGGGCAATACGAGGCGGCGCATTCGCTTGGCCTGACGTATTGGCAGACGACCTTCCAGATCGTGATGCCGCAAGCCTTGAAGATCATGATCCCTGCTATTGTGGGCAACTTCATCGGCCTGTTCAAGGACACGACACTGGTGTCGATTATCGGGTTGTTCGATCTGATGAATATGGCGCGGGCCATCGGTGAGGATACCAAATGGCTGGGTCTGTTCATCGAGCCGTTTTTTGTCGTCTCGCTGATCTACTTCTTGTTCTGCTTTGCGATGTCTTCCTATTCGATCGGCTTGGAAAAGAAACTGGCAACGGGGCGGGACCGGTAATGACAACGGCAAATCGCATGATCGAGGTAATCGGTCTCAATAAATGGTACGGCCAGTTTCATGTCTTGAAAGACGTGAACCTGTCGATCCGTGACGGTGAGAAATTCGTGATCTGTGGCCCGTCGGGTTCGGGGAAATCAACGTTGATCCGCTGTATCAACCAGTTGGAGCACCATCAGGAAGGCGATATCATCGTCGACGGTGTCGAAGTCGAAAAGAAGGGCCGTAATCAACGGTTGATCCGTGAAAAAATCGGAATGGTATTTCAAAGCTTTAATCTGTTTCCGCATCTGTCCGTGCTTGAAAACTGTACTTTGACACCGACCTTAGGGCTGCAAATGCCGAAAGCGGATGCCGAAGAGATCGCCATGATGCATCTGACCCGCGTGGGGATTGCCGATCAGGCAAAAAAATATCCCTTGCAACTTTCAGGGGGGCAGCAGCAGCGTGTGGCCATCGCGCGGGCATTGTGTGTGAAGCCGAAAATCATGTTGTTTGACGAACCGACCTCTGCGCTTGATCCCGAGATGATCAAAGAGGTTCTGGATGTCATGGTCGAGCTGGCCGAAGATGGCATGACGATGATTTGTGTGACCCACGAGATGGGGTTTGCACGCGAGGTTGCGGACAAGGTTATTTTTATGGACCAAGGTGAAATTGTCGAAATCAATGCGCCTGACGCGTTTTTCACAAACCCGCGGTTCGACCGGAGTGAACAATTCCTGTCTCACGTTTTATAGCAAACCGGGCTGTGCGCGGCGGGCAGCGAGGCATTGTAGTGGGCCGTGCCGCTTGTGCAGGCAACCGATATAGGCACTCAAAAACCAAATCGGCTTGCGGTCTGTCTGATGCCGTTAAGCTGCGCGTATCAAGTGCAGACTTGCAGCCTGATTTGCCGTATATTCAGAGGTAGTATTGTGCGTCACAGCCCTTGCCCCAACGGGTTTTTGCCTTGTAAGGTGGGCTTTGTCGGGCGTCTTGTTTTTGCCTCGGGAGGTCTTTTGGTGGAAAAACCGGAACACGGCGTGCCACCTTTCAAAGAGGTCACACCAAAGCTGATCGTCAAAGCGCTTGCTTTGGGATGGCAGGACATGCGCCGCGCGCCGCTGTTCGGGTTGATGTTTGCTGCCGTCTATGTGCTTGGGGGCTGGAGCATCGCATGGATCACGTAGCAAACCGGCACAACCTTCTGGCTGGTGCTGGCAGTTATCGGATTTCCGCTTATCGGTCCGTTTGCAGCGGTCGGGCTTTATGAAGTCTCGCGGCGGCTTGAGCAAGGCCAGCCGCTTGAATGGAGCGAAGTTCTGGGTGTGATCGTGCAGCAGGGTCGACGACAATTGCCCTCGCTATGCGCAATCATCGTGATCATGTTCCTTTTCTGGTTTTTTCTGGGACATATGATTTTTGCATTGTTCCTTGGCCTGTCCACAATGACCAATATTTCGACCTCGTATGACGTATTCCTGACAGGAAACGGTTTGATGATGCTGGGTGTTGGCACAGCGGTGGGGGCGCTGTTTGCGTTGCTGCTTTACATGACAACTGTTCTGGCGCTGCCTTTGCTATTGGACCGCGAGGTAGACTTTGTTACCGCAATGATTGCAAGTTTTCAATATGTTGCGGCGCATCCGGTTGCGATGCTGGGGTGGGCGGCCTTTATCGCGGTCATCACGTTTGTGGCGTTGATCCCGTGGTTCATGGGGCTGTTGTTTGTGCTTCCTTTGCTGGGGCATGCAACATGGCATCTGTACCGGTTGTTGAGTGCCCAAGCCCCCCGGCTACTTTGAGGGCAACATGCCGGCTATCGGTCACCCGTCCGGTATTAGCGCATGAACCTACTTTTTGCGGCAAAATACGCCAATGAAAACCCGTCTGCACGGTTCATGGTTGCAAGGTCGGGCACATCAAGAGACAGGTATTCAACACTGTCGGAATTTGTGAAAACAATGCCCCCGTTTGGTTGCTGCTGGTTCTGGAGACGCTATTATGACACTTGAAAGACGGCTGATGGCCGAATGGCTGGGCAGTTTTTCCCTGCTGGCCACAGTGATCGGCTCTGGCATCATGGCTGAACGGCTTGCGGGTGGAAATGTTGCTGTGGCCCTTTTGGGAAACACAATTCCGACGGGTGCTATTCTGGTTGTGCTGATCACCGTTTTCGGGCCCGTCTCGGGGGCTCATTTCAACCCTGCCGTCACGCTTAGTTTTGCGCTGCGCCGGCAGATCACGCCGCGTGACAGCGGTTTGTACGTTCTGGTGCAGGTTTTTGGCGGGATAGTCGGGGTTCTTGCCGCGCATGTGATGTTCGAGCATCCCCTGCTTGACCCGTCAACCACCGTTCGCAGCGGCATAGGCCAGTGGACAGGCGAGTTTGTGGCGACCTTTGGCTTGGTTGGCACGATCCTTGCGGGTCTGAAGGCGCGCCCGCAGGCCGTGCCGATGCTTGTGGGGTTGTATATTACGGCGGCCTATTGGTTCACGTCGTCCACGTCCTTTGCCAACCCTGCTGTGACGATTGCGCGGGGGTTTTCCGACACATTCGCAGGTATTGCGCCTGCGGATGTTTTTGCCTTCATTGTTGTCCAATTGTGTGCGGCGGTTCTGGCGACCGGCTTTTTCGGCTGGTTCCTCAAGGAGACATCCGGTGATGTCTGACGTTGGGCTTGATGCTTGGGTGGTTTGCCATTTTCGGCGGGCGCGCTGATTTTGTTTCCGGAAAAGGACAAAGAATTGACCGATACTCCTAATATCGCAGACGCACATTTTCGTAGCATCGACGATAGCCTGCTGTTTGCGCCTGTGCGTGGCGCGCGTCCACCGCGCATTTTGCTGCTTTACGGCTCGTTGCGGGCGCGTTCGTTCAGCCGGCTGATGACCGAAGAGGCCGCGCGAGTGCTGACCCGTATGGGAGCGGAGTGCAGAACCTTCAACCCCTCCGGGTTGCCCCTCCCCGATGACGCCGATGCCACACATCCAAAGGTGCAAGACCTGCGTGATCTGGTTAGCTGGAGCGAGGGAATGGTCTGGTGCTCGCCCGAGCGCCACGGGTCAATGACAGGTATCATGAAAGCACAGATCGACTGGATCCCGCTGACTTTGGGGGCGGTGCGCCCAACCCAAGGCAAAACGCTTGCTGTCATGCAGGTGTGTGGCGGATCGCAAAGTTTTAATGCTGTCAATCAGTTGCGCATTCTGGGCCGGTGGATGCGACTGCTGACAATTCCGAACCA
>JBLIFE010000184.1:0-5322 GCA_047633515.1 Paracoccaceae bacterium
CAGCCGCAAACAAGGCAGGCCATTCGAGCGGAAACCACCAAAATCGAGTCCTTCAACGATTTCCTCGACTGGATCACCTTCGGCAGTCCAGTCATCAAGAGCGGCGATCCGGTGGAACAGACCCCGGATAGGCGGCTGAGAGAAGCGACCCGGACCCCGCCCGCGTATTGCTCCCCGCTCCACCTACAAGGCGCTGGCGGAGCTTGGCCGCGCCATTGCGCCGGTTGGTTTGCTCGCTGGTAGGCTCACCATGCGGTTCATAGCCCAAATGCTCGGTCAACTCAGCGCCCAGCATTCGCTCCATCAGGCGCACCTTCAGCTCCTTCATCAGGCCTTTGTCGCCTAGCAGATTTTCGGGCCGCTTAAGGCCGCTCATCAGCTCGTCCAGCAATTCTTTGGAAACCGTCATTGTTGTCATGCTCTTTTGGTTTGGAAGCGTGGACCGAATTACTCATACACAGCAGGTCGGACACGCCCCGGCCGACCGATAGGCGGCATCCATTGCCCGGCAGGGCATTGCCAAGCAATGTCCCAAGAGGGGCTGACGTGATAACGCCGGATCAGCTTGTGCTTTGGGTCCACATCGAGGTGGTTCTTGAAGCCGTAGCTACTTTTGCCATGTTTCCGTGTCTAATGCGCAGCAACATCCTTCTGCGACCGCTTGGCGGGCTTGTCAGCCCGGCCCTCCGGCGTCTCATCCGCCTTGATTGACGCGTCTTCCGCGCGTTTTTTTTGTGGTTGTGCGGCACCGGCACGATGGACGCCCAGCACGATGGACGCGTCAAGGATCTGCCCGCCACGAGCGATATAGCCCTGGCGCGCCAAATACCCGTCGAACTGCGCGAAAAGTTCATCGACCATGCCCGCCTTCGCCAGAGCTTTCCGGCAGAGCCGGACCGTCTTCGCGTCAGGCACCCGGTCCCCAAGGCCCAAGCCCCGGGAACCGCATGAACGAAAGCCGGTCGCGCACCTGATACTCGATCTGATCGTCTGACAGGTTGTAACGCGCGCTCGGAACCAGCGTCTTGAACATCAGTACCGCCTCCATCGGCTTGCACCAGACCAGCTCAAGCTAAGACCGGAACGCGCCCCGCGGCACCACAACATTGATCCCGATCAGCGGTTTCTTCTTCGCATCCAGACGCGCGTAACGATCCGAAAGATCAAAAAACCCATCTGCGCCACGACAACCACCCTCTATCTCACACTGGCCTCATGTCTAAACCGCGTCAGATCGGGCGCAATTTTTAGAGGTGCCCTAGTATTTGACCAGCGCTCACGTTTTTATCGACATGTTGGCGCTAACTCGTTTGCATGACGACTTTGCGCGCCCTATTGCGTCCTCATCCGCTTCAACAAAAAGGATCCATCCATGAAGGCTTCACGTACAGTCCAGCGCATTCTTGCAAATTACGAAGGTGAAACACCCGGCGTCAAAGGCAAGTTGTGCAGCATGTTGATGAACGGAAAACTTGGTGGTTCCGGCAAGATGATCATTCTGCCCGTCGATCAGGGCTTCGAGCATGGCCCGGCACGTAGCTTTGCTGTGAACCCCGCAGCGTACGACCCGCACTATCATTACCAATTGGCCATTGATGCAGGCCTGAATGCCTATGCAGCACCGTTGGGTATGCTTGAAGCCGGCTCAGACACATTTGCCGGACAAATCCCGACGATCCTGAAGTGCAACTCCGCCAATTCGTTGATGTCGGAGACGAGCGGAAAAAATCAAGCTGTTACGGCTTCTGTTGATGACGCCCTGCGGCTGGGTTGTGCGGCAATCGGATTCACCATCTATCCCGGCTCTGACATGGCGTTGGATATGTTCGAAGAAATCCGCGAAATGCGCAACGAAGCGGCATCGAAGGGGGTCGCAACGGTCATCTGGTCCTATCCGCGTGGCGAGGCGGTTACCAAGGCCGGTGAAACAGGCATTGATGTTGCAGCTTATGCGGCACAGATCGCCGCCCTTCTTGGGGCGCATGTCATTAAGATCAAGCTAAGCACCGATCACCTGATGCTGGCGGAAGCCAAACAAGTCTATCAGGATGTTGGAATTGACATTGCCACTCAAGCCGCTCGGGTAAAGCATTGCATGGATGTCTCTTTCGCCGGGCGCAGGATTGTTGTGTTCTCCGGGGGTGCCAAAAAAGGCCAAGACAGCGTTTATGACGACGCTCGCGCCATCCGCGACGGCGGTGGAAACGGGTCGATCATCGGGCGCAACTCTTTCCAGCGCTCGCGCGAGGATGCCCTGGCGATGCTGCAAAAGCTTGTCGACATTTACAAAGGCCGCGAAGCCTAGACCAGCTTTCGGAGAAGCCCATCAGACAAAAAGCCTGCCGGTTAATCGCCGGCAGGCTATTTTGCACATTAAATTGTTGGAAACTTCGTTGAAAACGCGCACAGAAAATAAACTGCGCGCCCCACAAAGGGGATTCACAATCCAGCAAAATCATGCGACTCTGACCTGCGGCTCAAAAGAAGTCGATGAGGCAGCAGTATGACCCAATCACGTCCCGCATTTGCGGTTGTAATCTATTTCGCATTGTCGTTTTCGCTTGCGATCTATTTCACCTTTGCTGCCGTGCAAGGGGATTTTGGCGTTTTTCGCAGAGTGGAGATCACTGCCGAACTGGGTAAGCTCACTCGCGAACGGGACGCCCTTGCCCAACAGGTCAGTGAACTGACGAACAAAGCGCACCGTATGTCTGACGAATATCTGGACCTTGACTTGCTTGACGAGCAAGCACGAGACGTGCTCGGCATGATCCGAGCCGATGAAATCGTCTTTCGCTAGGGTGTCGGATCAAATCACTGAGACTCAAGCGCGACCAAGCAGTTGATCCATCATGATTGAGGGTTGATCGCAGCCCGCTTCGCCAACGATTTTTGCAGGCACACCCGCCACGGTCTTGCATGGCGGCACATCCATCAGCACGACAGAACCCGCCGCAACACGACTGCAACGCCCGACAGTGATATTGCCAAGAACCTTTGCCCCTGCACCGATCAACACACCATCTTCGATGGTCGGATGGCGAATGTCATCCTCTTTGCCCGTACCGCCCAGAGTGACGGAATGCAGCATGGAGACGTTATCTCCGACAACCGCCGTTTCGCCAATAACGATCGAATGGGCATGATCAATCATGATGCTTTTGCCAATACGCGCCGCCGGATGGATATCCACACCAAACACTTCGGATATCCGCATCTGGAAGTAATAGGCCAGATCGATGCGCCCGTTCAGCCAAAGCCAATGGGCCACACGGTAAGCCTGGATCGCCTGATAGCCTTTGAAGTAAAGGATCGGCTGCAAAAACCTGTGGCAAGCGGGATCGCGTTCGAACACTGCAACAAGGTCGGCGCGAGCAGACTGTCCCAATGCGGGATCTGATGAATACGCCTCATCGGCGATTTCGCGCAAGATTTGCTCGGACATCTCGCCCGAAGTAAGCTTGAGAGAAATCCGATAGGCCAAGGCGCGCTCCATCGTGGGATGATGCAAAATGCTCGAATGGATCAACCCGCCCAGCAGTGGCTCCATGGTAATCGCATCTTTTCCCTCGACAGAAATCTGCGCCCAGACAGGATCGACAGTTTGCAATTTTTTTTGTCTTTCAGGCATCACATTCCCTCCTAGGCAAGTTGCCCATACAATAATTAGGATTGAAAATCCACAAGTAAACCAGGGCAAGGGCCAAGTTGGCACAGCCCTGTGTACTTAGTTTTCGACAACCCGCCGTGCGATACCATTGATCCGCGCGATCATGGCCCGCAATCCGTTCGAGCGTTGGGACGAAAGATGTTCGTTCAGCCCCAGACGCCCCAGCTCTGCAACGGCGTCTGTTTTCAAAATATCATCAACCTTTTGTCCCGAGTACAATGCGTGCAAAATGGCAATTAATCCACGCACGATCATGGCGTCACTTTCACCGCGAAAACTCAATACCGCAGTACGCCCTGCCCCGTTGATTTCAGGCACCAACCAGACCTGACTGGCGCAGCCTTCGACCTTGGTTGCGGGAATTCGCAAGTTTTCTTCCAGAACAGGCAACGCCTTACCGATCTCGATCACATGCCGATAGCGATCTTCCCAATCATCCAGAAACTCGAAAGTCTCGACGATCTCTTCAAAATTCTCATTGGCCATTACACGCCCTCCAATGTGTTGACCTATTTCGATATGCATAAAACGGCAAGCACTTGTGCCTTCAAGATTCGGGTTGAACGGATTTTTCATGTTCTCTTTTCAAAGGGGCCACTTTGAGCTACTCCGAGGGTGACAGAACGAGGGACGGATATGAAAAGACCCCTGCTTGGCGGATTGACGGCGTTGGTAGTACTTTCAGGATGCGCAACGGTTCAGGACTCACGTCTTAATCCGTTCAACTGGTTCGGGAGCAGCACCGAAGAGGTTGCAACGCTCGCACCAAAAGAAGGATATGGCGTCGCACGAGATAGCCGCACACTTGTGCAAACGATCCAGTCGCTGAATATCGCACGCGTCGCAGAAGGCGCCGTCATAACGGCAATCGGTTTGCCCGAAACGCAAGGTTTCTGGGACGCGGAACTCGTTCTAATTCCGGCCGATGTTCCGGGAAGCGGCACACTAACTTACGAATTCCGTATTTCGCGCCCTTTTGTGGCATCCGATTCCGGAACGGTGCAATCGCGTGAGCTATCGGCAGGCAAGTTCATCACCTTGCAACAGCTCGATGGCATGCGGCAAATCACTGTAAAAGGACAAGACAGCCAGCGCAGTGTACGGCGCTGAAAGGGTCAGACACACAAACGTCCCTTCGCTAGAGCACGATGACTTTTATCTGTCCGTTTTGAGCCGCCAAAGCGATCTTACCGTCGCACAGCCTAAGCGCGTCATCTCCGAAAACTTCCTTGCGCCAACCATGCAGGGCGCGCACGTCTCGCTCCCCTGCTGAGATCGCATCAAGATCGGCAGCCGATGCAATCAACTTTTGAGCCACATCGAACGTTTCGGACTTTGCTTTCAGCAGCACACGCAGCAGGTCTGCCAAGGCCGGATTGACCTGCAACTTCTCGCGCGACCGGTCGGCGGCAGGAAAGTCTTCGGGAGCCATCTTTTGTCCTTCAGCGACAGCCTTGAGAATGCCATCTGCAATCACCCCTTTGCGTGCTTCGCGCAGCAAAAGTCGGGAATTGTTCAGATCAGTATAATCATTCGGTCTCGTAGAGGCCAATTCAAGAAGCGCGTCGTCTTTGATAACCCGGTTTCTGGGAATATTCTGGGTTTGCGCATAGTGCTCGCGAAATTGCGCAAGCGCCTTGACCATTGCCATG
>JBLIFE010000185.1:0-5321 GCA_047633515.1 Paracoccaceae bacterium
GTAGGGGCCGGTGCCGTTGGCGTTTTTCGCCGCAAAGGTATTCTCGCCGCCTTCATAATCCTGCACCTTGACTGCGCCGTTGGCCTCGGCCCATTCCTTGTCCATGATGAACAGGTTGGTCAGGTTATTGGCCATAATCGGGTTGGGGCCATTGGTGACGATCTCGATCTTGTATTTCGAAGGCGCACGCACTTCTTTTACCGAAGCCAGCAGTTCTTTGTAATCGCTGTCGGTGGTCATGGCCCGTTCCAGCGAGAATTTCACATCCGCACTGTCGAATTCGGCACCATCATGAAACGTCACACCCTCGCGCAAATCAAAGGTCCAGACATTGGGGTCCTCGGCCGAGGGGGCCCATGCGGTCGCAAGGGCAGGCACCATCGCGCCGGTCATGTCACGAATGATCAAAGGCTCCATGATCTGATGCGCCAGCGCGCTTGTGGGGCCTTCGTTCTGGGCGTGTGGATCAAGTGTCAAAGCGTCGCCAGCACGCGCCCAGCGCAATGTTTCCGCCGAGGCCGGTAGGCTCACAGTGCTTAGCAGGATAAACGCAAGAGTGGTCGTGCGAGTCATTTAGGTCTCCCTTGGGTATTCGAAATGTTCATAGCATCAGGCCACCGCTTTTGCAGCTTGGCAACCCGAACACAGAAAAACGCTTGGTTTTTAGGAATAATTCAGGAAAGATATCGATCAAATGAACGAATTTTAAGCATTTCTCTGCGGCGGTCCTGTCCCCGCGGCTTTGACCATCTTGGGAACCTTGTCGCGTCATTCGTTTTTTCAGGGTTTGCTTGCCAGATGCTCGCCCAGCCGCAAGGCCAGTTGGACAATGGTCAATGTCGGATTGGCATGGCCCCCGCTGGGAAATACGGACGAGCCGGCAACATAAAGGTTATTGCACCCGAAAACCCGACAGTTGGCGTCGACCACCCCGTGTTCCGGGCTGTCGGCTATGCGGGTGCCGCCCATATGATGGAACCCGACATTGTCCTCGGGGAAGGGCTCTCCGTCTTCGAGCCAACCTTGCAACCGGACGCGGCCAAAATCGTTGTGTGCCAGATAGTTCCCAAAATGCAACGCGGGCTCGCGGACGGTCCGCTTGTCTGGTTCGCTCTTGCGCCAGTGACGATTGACCCGCGCCATGCCAAAGCCGTCCATTTGGCCGGACAAGGCAACGTGGTTGTCGATAACGGGTTCTTGCTCCCAAATAGCAACAAGCGCAAAGCCGCACACCAGATCCTTGTTCAACAACGACAGCGCCGAGCGGGCCAAATCGGGCGATACACAAGCAACGTTTGCGATCATCCGCTTGGTGGCGCCGTAAGAGGCCTCTTTTATGCGCAGCCCGCAGGAAAGAGTCTTGTTGGCGCGCATCGTCTGGATGGTCGGGGCGATGAAATGTTCTGTCGCATTCGGTGTATTCAGATTTATCGGGAACTGGTCGGAAATAAGCGCCTCTTCGAGAAAGTAGTCCGGATGATCGATGTAGTACTTCCCCAGCAGAGGCGATTTGACCAACCCGCCGTTGGCCAGCCGGTCGCTCCATAAAAGATGCCGGTTGTTCTCTATTCCGCCGGTGGCCAGAACATACCGCTGTGCGCGCACGCGCACACCTGCCCCGACCGAGTTACCCCGCGTCGGCTTCACCATTAATCCGGTTACCGCGTCGCCTTGTTTTTCAATCTGAAACAGGTTGGTATTCAGGGCGAGAAAAATATTGGGCGCGGCTGCTATCTGGTCAAAGTATTTTTCATTGAACCGCGTCGGAGGGGAAAAGGCAAAGTGGATTTCTTCAAGGCCGCTCTCTCGGATAGGGGTATCGGCGGCGGGCATATCGGCATCGATAATCCCAAGAGCAGGCTTCAGAAACGGGTCAAGGTCATCGCGTCCGATGGGCCATGCGCCAGCCCCGCCAAGCTTGCTTTCGAAGTCCCTGCCATCAAGAGGGCGACACCAACCGGCCCAGTGATTTGATGTGCCACCAAAAAACCGGAGGCGGCTGACATCCAGATAATCATAGGGATCCCCGATCACTTCGCTTAGATAGGCATCTTGCGAGATATTGGTCAGCTCTCGGTCGCCGCCTTCGAGCAAAAGGACCCGTTTGCCGGTTTGAGCAACCCGTAAGGCGCAGGTTATACCGGCGGGGCCGGTTCCAACCACGCACACATCAAACACGTCGTCTTGCCCCAACGTTGTCACATCAACCAACATCAAACACGCTCCCGAGGGCGGAGCCGAAGTCGTGTAGCGTCAAGGTCTTCGTGGCGCAATATCCACCCATCGACCTTGTAAAACCGCGGCTGTGACTCACTTGCAATTCCGGGAAGGGGAGCGACAAATACAGCCGACGAAGCAGCCAGTTGAAGACAGGCGCGGCGCGTAAGGTTCACCTGTTTGTGCAGGCCGCCGGAACGTTTTTCAGGCGGCATCGCTCCAAATCTTTCGGTTTTGCGTGGGTCATTGGCAATTTCGGGTCGCCTATTTTCCGGACCGCACACGTTTTAAACTTGTGAGGCGGATGGGCAACGGCCATCAACATGCAGGGTGGTTGGTTTCAAGAGATTGCCGGGACACAGCTTTTCAAGCAGCATTTGGCGCAAGTTCATGTGCGTAGAAATGATTTTTGGCACGTTCAGCCTGCCAAAATGTAGGATGATCGACAAGTGTTTAAAAACTGGGTTGCCGTGCCCTAGGATAGCGATCAGATAACTTAACCCATACGAAAGGCGCGCCCTATTTTGCGTGCAAGTGCCAGAACAGTATTTTTTGCCTATGCAAGTGCCATCACGCTGATGCCGGCGTTGATGTTGTTGTACACTTACGGGGCAGATGCGGCCTACACGCTGCTGACGGGCGATGCCTTTCTTTACCTCGGGATCGGCCTTTCATCGACGGCGGATGTTTTCAGTTTTCACGGAGAGGCCGCGACGAACGGCTTTCACCCTGTTTGGCAGTTTTACGTCTGGGGGTTGGCGCAACTGCCCGGAGATTTTCCGGTCGTCTTTATGAATGTTGTTGGATGGTCGTCCGTTTTGCTGGTCGAGGTCGGCGTGTTGCTTTTGGGTGTGGCTATCCACCGTGCTACAAACTCGTGGTGGCTCGGTTTGCTTGCGACGCCTGGGCTATATTTCGCGCTGATCGGGCAGGGATTTGGAAACCTCGCCGTGTGGGACTTCTTTACCGGTATGGAGGCGGGGCTTGTCTTTGCGATAACAGGATGGATCGCCTATCTTGCTGCGGGGTTACGGCCGGATACCCGGCAACCGGCCACATGGATGTGGCTGGGGCTTGCGCTGGCTCTTTTGGTGATGACGCGGCTTGACGAGGTGTTTGTGCCGTTGTGCATCGGTCTTTTCTACCTTGTGTGGAGCCCGCGTGACATCGTTCGCCGTATTCCTGTGGTTGCTATGCTGTTGGGCCCCACCGGGATCGCGCTTTTGCTCTACTGGAGTTATAATCTGAGCTACATGGGGTTTCTGATGCCGATCAGTGGCATGGTCAAAAGCGGGTTCGAGGTGCTGTCGAACGGGTCTATGACGGCAAGCGTCTTTTTCAGCCCGATTGCCGATATCCGCCACGCTTTGACAGGGCATGAAACGGCGCGCGAGGCGGTCATGGCAAATGCCTTCCGACCGGTGCAACTGCTGTTTCCCGCGGGCTTTGTCGTGCTTGTCTGGCGACGGTTTCACGATGCCCCGTGGGCTGCGGTGGCGGTGGGGGGCTGTGCCGCGATTGTTATCAAGGCAGGTTACAACTTTGCGTCTATTAATTACTTCTTTCAGGCAAGTTGGTATTTTGCCTTTGCCAGCGGGTTTATAAGTTTTGTCGGTGCGCTTATTCTTGCCCCTGTGGCGCGCATTGTTCGCAAGTCCCTGCCCGAGGTTGGCGTTGTTGTGGTTTGCGGGTTTCTGACCTTCAGTTTGTTGCACGCCAGCCGGGACTTCATTGAAAAGGCCGATTTAAGCGGCGAAAACCTTAGTCTTGTAAAACGGGATTTCTTTGAACATGCAGACGACATCAATGCGGCTCTTTTGGCATGGGACCCTGATCCGAAAGTGCTTGAATTCGGGGACGGGTTTCTGAATTTTGCACTGTCGATCCCTGTGCGGCACGGATTTGTGTTTGCCGGCGATGCCGCAAGTCTGGCCGGACTTCAAAGGGAGCAACTGTTGTAGGTGTCTTATGACGCGGGCTACCGCATTTTTGCGTCTTTCGAGTATCTGAGGTAGCCGGATGCAACATTGAACATGACGTCGGACGATATCTTGTCCCGGCTCAAGAAATCGTTCCTTGATCGCCGGGTCGAGGCAGAGCTGCATCTTTTCGACTTAACAATTGCGCACATTTACGAACCTCTTGGTGCCGTCTTTATCGGCTTTGCGCCGAAAGAGGCCGCCATGGAGATTTCGAATTGAAGCGCAGGCCGTCACCGCCCCGCGCTGTTGACCGGTTTGCACTTTACTGGCACGCGGCATTTTGGTGTGTGATTGTTTTTTCGACGCTCAAATCGCTTAAGTTGCCGATGCCCTATGCGGCGTCGCACTATTTTCTGACGTACGATGAAGGCTTTGTAAAACGCGGTTTGACCGGTGCGTTTCTGGATGGGCTGGGCGTTGACCCAGGCTATGCGATGGTGACGGTCTTGGGGGCGGTTTTCTACGGTGTCTTGCTGATCGGCGTCGGGTGTATTTGTGCGGCGTTCATCCGGACCGGATCGCTGGTGCTGAGTGCGGCGACGATTGTTTGCGCAGCCAGTATTTCGGTGGTCTATCTGGCGGGGTCGCTTGGGTATTTCGATCATCTTCTGGTGGTTCTGGTGCTTGGTGTCATTTGGGCACAGACGGTGCGGGGGCGGGTCTGGAGTAGCCTCGTTTTGGGCAGCAGTGCGGTTTTGATCCACGAGGGCAGTCTGTTGCTGGTGCTGCCGGTTTGTTATTTTGCGATCTTTGTTGCGGCGCGCCCGCGCGGAGAAGCTGTTGCCGTTTTGGTGGCGGGGGCAGTTGCCACGGTTCATCTGGTCCTGACCTATCTGGTCGTGGTCTTTGGCGGATTGCCTGACGAAAGCGTTGCAAAACTGCGCGATAGCATGCAGGCCGTTGCCGACTTCGATTTGACTTATTTGTTGTTTGAAGTGATCAGCGAAAAGGGGGCCAGCAGCCTGAGTGTGCTGCGCACCGATATCGGTTTTATTGCCCATGTGGATTCAATTGTAATCGTTGCGCTTTCGCTTGTGGCCTTGTTGCTGCTGTTCTGGACGACCACCCGGCAGGGTCGGATGGGGGTGCTGACGCTTGCTCTTGGGATCCTTGCCGCGCTTG
>JBLIFE010000186.1:0-5294 GCA_047633515.1 Paracoccaceae bacterium
AGACCCGCTTTGTCGGGCTGTCCATGTCGCCGGGCGAGGGTTCGGGAAGAGGGGCGAGGGAGGGAGTTATACGGGTCCGGACAATGATGTAAAGAATGTAGCAAGAGGCCAGAATAAAGCCCGGCACGAAGGCCCCCTTAAACAAAGCATGGATCGAGGTTTCGGTGATCAACCCATAAAAGATCAGCACGATCGAGGGCGGGATCATCGTACCAAGCGACCCGGAGGCACAGATCGTACCGATCGCAAGGTTCTGATCATATCCCAGACGCAGCATCTGTGGCAGGGCGATCAACCCCAGCAGCACGACCTCTCCGCCGATAATACCCGACATTGCCGCCATGACCACGGCCATCAGCGAGGTTACGATCGCAATGCCACCACGTGTGCGATTGAGCCAGACCGACATCGAAGTGTACATATCGCGTGCGATGCCGGATCGCTCCAGCAGGGTGGCCATGAGTATGAATAAGGGCACTGATATGAGTACATAATCTGTCGTTAGCCCGTACATGCGTTGTGCAAGGATATTCATCGGACCGGTGCCGAAGTTGCCGGTCAGGATACCGTCCCCGAAGCTGAAAGGGTTCCACAGCAATTCCGGCTCGAACTTCATGACCATCACAACGACTGCCAGAAACCCCGAGGCAAACCCCAAAGGCATGCCGATAGCCAGAAGCGTGAGCATGCCAAGCAGCACGACGAGCGAGATTGTTCCGATATCCATGGGTGTTCCCTCAATGGGTCTGCAGTTGTGGGTGGGACAGGTTTACGTGACGGCTTTCGCGGCGGCCTTGGCTTCTTGGGCAGCCTGCGCGCGCTTGATCTCTTCGATGTTCAGATCGACCTCGTCTGTGATGTCCGTGGCTTCAGATGGACGATTCCAGTCATAGATCAGGTTCGAAATAGCCTGAATCGTAACCACCGACAAAGTAATCAGGATCAAGGGCTTCATCGTTGCGGGAATGGGGGGATCCCACGCGGTGCCGAACCGCTCCCACCGCATGAATTTGGCATAGGCTTCGCCGTAACCACCCCAGATCACCGAAAAACAGAAGATCACAAGGCATAGGACCGACAATACATCAAAAAGCCGTCTGATGCTCAAAGGGGCGATATCATACAGGATGAATATCCGGATGTGACTGCGCTGCTGCATCGCATAAAGGCCGGAAAACAGATAGATCATTCCGCCCAGCCAAAGGGAGGCCTCGTTTACCCAAAGCGTCGGTTTTTCAAAGATGTACCGCATGACGACTTCATAGAACATGATCGTCACGATGACTGCGGGAAGGATCATGGCAAGGTGACTGAACCGCCATGTAAAGGCATCGACCCAGCCGGTCCGTTCATGTTCAACCATGTTGTGTCCCTTCGCATGCGTTGCGTGCCGCGTAAAAAACGCAGGGCCGCATGCGGCCCCGCGTCAGAATCTACCAAGTGCGATTACTCGGAAACAAGTCCGAGTTGGGTAAGGTACGCGATATGCGACGCAACAAGTTCTTCTGCCTCGGGAGAGGTTGCAAACTCGGGCCATGTGGCCTGTGCTGCATTCCGGAATTCCTGAAGATCTTCTGGAGCCCACTCGGACAAGGTGACGCCCTGAGCACGCAGTTGGGCGGCGGCTTCGGCATTCTTTTTCTCGAACGTAAGTGCAGTGCGCAACGCAAGCGCCTCCATAGCGACGGTCATAATGCGCTGATGGGCTTCGGGCATCGCATCCCAACGGGTCTTATTACACGCCAGATGATCCGATGGCATCGAGTGGAAGCCGGGGAAGTTAGCATATTTTACAATGTCATACAGACCCAGACCAACGTTATTGGCCAGACCGGACGCATCGGCACCGTCAATAATGCCGGTTTCCAGCGCGGTAAAAATCTCGGTGAAGTCCATCACGATCGGCTTTGCGCCGAGCTTTTCGAAGATTTTTGTTTCCATGCCGGGGGGGGAGCGGAATTTCCAGTTTTTGAAATCGGCCACTTTGGTGATCGGCTTGCTGGAGGCAAAGCTTTCCTGACCGTAAACCCACCAGCCAATCAGCTCCATGTCATACTTGTTGTAAAGTGGTGCCGCAGCTTCGCGACCACCGCCAAAATAGAGCCAGCTAAGCTGCTGATAGGGGGTCGCATAGCCGCCCATGATATCGCCTACAAACTGAAATGCAGGGTTTTTACCGGTCTGATAGCCAGCACCGGTCATATCGCAATCCAGAATGCCGGTTGCTGCTGCGTCGAATGTCTCGACTGTTTTGACAACGGCAGATGAATAGAACATTTCGATTTCGATGCTGCCACCGGACATCAGCTGCACGTCTTCGATATATTGTGCGGCAAGCTTGCCGGAAACTGTTTCGGGAGCGTAATGGGTCTGAATGCGCAGTTTTGTGGTTTCACTGTGCGACGCGGCGAATGCTGTCATTGCGGTGCCTGCTGTAAGCGCGGCAACGGCAGCCGCAGTAGCGGCTTTTCTTACAAACTTCATGAGTGTCCTCCCAGACATTTTAGTGTTCGCCAATCTTACAGCGGTTGAACCCACTGTCCTGCTAGCGCTGACACTGACGATAGCGACAGGAATTTTCGGGAGCAAGAAATTTCTGAAATCTAATAGATTTTAAAAAATATCTCTGCTCGCTTCGGGGTATTGCGTTGAAGACCAACGCTCCAAGTGGGGCGTTGGTCGTGTGACGGGCGCATACGAATCGTGGTGCTGAAACTCGAAAGGTCATCCAGCGCCTATTCCGGCAATCCGTTTTGTCGTTTCAATTCAAGATAAAGGCCGGAATGGTCGCGGTCGCCGCCATTCATTTGCGTGCAAAAGGTTTCGAACCGGTCGCGGATATGCTGTGTCACGGGCAGTTTCAGATCCAGATGAGCAGCCTCGTTCAGCACGTTGTCCAGGTCTTTGAGCTGGAATTTGCTGAGCCCGCCGGGGACAAAATCGCCGTTGGTCATGCGTGCACCGTGTTGTTGTAAAATTACACTATCTGCAAAACCGCCCTTCAGGGCGGCACGCACGGCGTGCGGATCGGCACCGCCTTTTTCGACCAGAAGCATGGCCTCGGCCACCGCGCCGATGGTCACTGCGACAATGGTCTGGTTGGCCAGTTTTGAAAGCTGCCCGGTGCCGCTTGGCCCCACATGAACGGGCCGTCCCATCGCACAAAAGACATCGTGCGCGGTCTCGAACACGGCAGCAGAGCCGCCGACCATAATGGCAAGCGAGGCGGCTTCGGCGCCTTTTGTGCCACCCGAAACAGGCGCGTCAAGATGGGCGAACCCTGCCTTGGCAAGAAATGCCGATTGGGCGCGGGCTTCTTCGGGTTTGATGCTCGACATATCCAGCCAAACCGCGCCCGGAGGCAACGCGGCCAGCACATCGGGGTCGGTGATCAGCGCCCCTGTCGCCTGTCCGTCACTCAGCATTGTCAGTACGAAGTCTGCACCGGCAACTGCGTCTTGGGGGGTTTGCGCGCCTGTTGCGCCTGCCTCTACAAGGGCTGCGGCCTTTTCGGGGCTGCGGTTCCAAACAGTAAGGCTGTGCCCCGCCGCGATCAGATTAAGGCCCATGCGTGCGCCCATCAACCCGGTTCCCAAAAGTGCGATCTTGCGTGAAGTCACCATCTAGCCATCCTTTTTGTGCGCGTCCCGGCAAGTCTATAGCTAAAAATGCGGTTCTGTCATGCGCTAACGTGGGCGCGCGAAACCGTTCTTGACGCGTGGTGCTTTGGCAAATCATAACGGTCAAGGGCGCGGGCTTTTGGCTGCGCAGAGGAAATTGAGGACATCAAAACATGAAACTGCTACGTTATGGCGCCATTGGCGCAGAGAAACCGGGGCTGTTGGACGACAGTGGAACGTTGCGCGACCTGAGCGGGTTGGTGGCGGATATCACGGGCGAAAGTCTGGGCGATGCGAGCCTCGAAATGCTGCGCGGAGTCGATCCGGGGACGTTGCCAGAGGTGACGGGCACACCGCGCATCGGGGCGTGTGTTGGAAATATCGGCAAGTTTTTGTGCATCGGGTTGAATTATTCCGATCACGCAGCGGAATCCGGCATGGCAATTCCCGAACATCCCATCCTGTTTTTCAAGGCGAACTCGGCTGTGGTCGGGCCCAATGACGATGTGTCCATGCCGCGCGGCTCTACGGCGACGGATTGGGAAGTCGAGTTGGGGGTGGTTATCGGTTCGACCTGTAAATATGTCTCCGAGGACGCGGCACTGGCCCATGTGGCGGGCTATTGCGTGATCAACGACGTCTCGGAGCGGAATTTCCAGATGCACCTTTCGGGTCAGTGGACCAAGGGCAAGTCATGTGACACCTTCGGGCCGACGGGGCCGTGGCTTGTCACCCGCGACGAGGTGCCTGACGTGCAGAACCTGAGCATGTCTCTGGATGTGAACGGCACGCGGATGCAGACCGGATCAACGCAGACAATGATCTTTAGCGTTGCAAAGATCGTCTCGCATTTATCGCAACTTATGACGTTGCATCCGGGCGATGTGATCAGCACCGGCACACCTCCGGGTGTGGGGATGGGCATGAAACCCGCGCCGGTCTATCTGAAAAAAGGCGATGTGATGGAGCTGACCATCGAGGGGCTGGGCCATCAGCGCCAAACAGTTACAGAGGACGCGTGAATGACTGATCTGTTGTTGGTCGGAGGGGCTACGGACTCAATGCTCGAGCGTCTTGGGGCCCGGTTCAAGGTACACCGGATGTCTGCGATGTCCGACCCTGCGGCGTGGCTCCAAGAGCACGGCGCGGGCGTGGAATATGTTGCAACCAACGGGGCCGACGGGATAAAGCCGGAAATCATGGCTGCCCTGCCGAACCTGAAAGTCATCAGTGGCTACGGCGTCGGGTATGATGCTGTCGATACGACAGAGGCAGTGCGGCGCGGGATCATCGTGACCCACACGCCCAATGTGCTCAATGCAGAGGTTGCAACCACTGCGGTGATGCTGATGCTGGCGTGTTACCGCAATCTGGTCACCGATGATGCCTATGTTCGGACGGGCAAGTGGGAGACGCAGGGCAATGCGCCGTTGTCGCGCTCCGCTGACGCGCGCACGGTGGGTATTCTTGGTCTGGGGCGTATCGGGCAGGCGATTGCTGACAAGCTGGCGCCATTCGATACAACTATCGTATATCATTCCCGCAGTAAAAAGGACGTGACCTATCAGTATTACGATAGCCTTGTAGAGATGGCCGCGGCGGTGGATGTGCTTATCTGTATCACGCCGGGTGGGCCGTCTACCTACCGGATTGTCAATGACGAGGTGATGAACG
>JBLIFE010000187.1:0-5278 GCA_047633515.1 Paracoccaceae bacterium
TGTCCGGCGCCGGCCTGCCGATCTATATTTATGCGCCCAAGTTTTTTGCCGAGAATTATGGGGTCAGCCTCACCGCTTTGGGAGCAATCCTGTTCGGGTTGCGTCTTTTCGATGTGGTTCAGGACCCGGTTCTGGGGTGGATAAGCGAGCGACTTGGTACGGCGCGGCGGGGCTCTATGGCTGCGGTTGCCGGTGTGTTGGCGTTGTCGATGTTCGGGCTGTTTGCCGTGCCTCCGGTGGGCGGGCCATTGATCTGGTTTGCACTGACCATCACGGGTCTGTTCAGCGCGTTCAGCTTTTTGACGATCAATTTCTATGCACTGGGCATTGCCAAAGCAGCCGCCATAAAGGGTGGACATGTGCGGCTTGCGGGGTGGCGGGAAACCGGTGCGTTGTTTGGTGTGTGCCTTGCTGCGGTTGCGCCGACCCTGTTGCTGGGAGTTGTTGCCGACCCGTTTGCGACCTTTGCTATCGGCTTTGCCGGTGTCACGCTATGGGCTGCATTCCTGATGGACCGTGAGTGGTGCAGCACTTCGTCTGATGCCGACACGGCACCGACACCGACCAGTGTCATCCTGCGCGATCCGATTGCGCGATCGCTTCTTATCCTTGCGATGGTCAATGCGGCCCCGCTTGCGGTTTCCTCGACGCTCTTTTTGTTTTTTGTTGAAAGCCGTCTGGATGCCCCCGGTTGGGAAGGCCCCCTTCTGGTACTCTTTTTCTTGTCAGCGGCTGTTTCCGCGCCGGTGTGGAGCCGGTTGGCGGATGCTTTTGGACCCAAGCCGGTGTTGCTGTGTGCCATGGTGCTTGCGGTTGTGTCTTTTGGTTTTGTGCTGCCTCTGGGGGGCGGCGATGCCATTGCCTTTGCGCTGGTGTGCATTGTGTCGGGCGCAACGATCGGTGCCGATCTTGTGCTTCTTCCTGCGCTGTTTGCCGCGCGCATGTCTGTTATTGCGCCCAAGGGCGGGCAGGGGTTCGGCCTTTGGGCTTTTACGTCGAAGTTCACGCTGGCTTTCGCGGCTGCGGCCTTGTTGCCGCTGCTCGAACGGGCCGGTTTTTCGGCGGGCGATCCTGCAAACCCCGAAGATGCCCTGAACTTGCTGACGATGCTTTACGCTCTTGTGCCTTGCGTGCTGAAACTGGTGGCTATCGCTTTGCTGCTTGCCATACCTTTGAAAAAAGAGACTTAAGTTATGGAAACTGTATTCTTTATTGCTCTGGGCGCCGCCTTGGTTGTGGCCTTTCTTATGCTAAGAACGAGGTTCTTGGATTTTCCCGCGCAACGGCCCGAGGAGTATGACGGGCTGGGGCCTGATTTTGATATCCGTGTACATCTGAACGGTCCTATCGTTTGCGAAGGGGTGATTTATGGGCCGACAGGGCGTGTCACATCGCGTTTTGTTGCCGATTTTGAGGCACATTGGGATGGTAATATTGGCGTAATGAAAGAGCACTTCCGCTACGATTCAGGTGTTCATCAGAAGCGTGAGTGGCGCCTGACCCTAAAGCCGGATGGTCGCATCGTGGCCAATGCGGACGACCTTGTGGGGGCTGGCCGCGGTGTGCAGATTGGCCCTTGTGTGCAATTGAAGTATCGGATCAAGCTGCCCGAAGGGGCTGGTGGGCATGTGCTTGATACGGTCGACTGGATGTATCTCCTCGAAAATGGCTCGATTATCAATCGTAGTCAATTTCGGAAATACGGAATAAAGGTGGCTGAACTGGTCGCGACAATGCGCAGAAAGGACATCGCGTGAGAGATCTAACAGGTAAGCGGTATTGGTTGGTTGGAGCGAGCGAAGGGCTGGGGCGCGCCTTGGCAGAAAAGATGAGCCGGGCGGGCGTCGAACTGGTGGTGAGTGCACGCAATCAGGACCGGCTTGATGCTCTGGTGACAGAGTTGCCCGGCAAGGCCACGGCTGTTGCAATGGATGTTAGCAGTCGCAAGTCTGTCGAAGAGGCCGCCGCCCGCATCGGAGATATCGACGGGATCGTGATCCTTGCCGGTGTCTACTGGCCAATGAAAGCGACCGAATGGGACGCGCAGAAGGCAGAAAGCATGGCCGACATAAACTTCACCGGTGCAGTCCGCGTTTTGGGGGCGGTTCTGCCTGCGATGGTTGCCCGTGATGCGGGGCATATCGTTTTGACAGGAAGCCTCTCGGGGTTTCGGGGTTTGCCCGGTGCGATCGGATACGGCGCCTCGAAGGCGGCGGTCATGAGCCTAGCGGAATCAATGTATGCGGATCTGCGCAAAACCGGCGTCGTAGTGCAGGTCGCCAATCCGGGCTTCATCCGGACCCGCCTGACAGATCAGAACGACTTTCCGATGCCCTTCATCATGTCGCCCTCTGATGCAGCGCGCGAGATATTTGAATTCATGCTGACCCCTGGTTTCAAAAAGAGCTTCCCGGCAGCGTTTTCGTGGTTTTTCCGGTTGTCGCAGTTTCTGCCTGACTGGCTGTACTACCGGCTGTTCTGAGCAATTTGTTCTGGTTGGCGTGTGGGGCTTACGTCTGAAACCTGATTTTTTACGTGGTGCCATGTGCCAGCTGCGCCGCATCGCGGCGCCACGCCCAACCCCGCAAAGGGGGTGGGAGGGCGCCGCTGCGGTGTCAGTTACTGGCTGCAAGCCCTTCGGGCTGTCCGACAACTACGAAATGGAGCCCCTCCGGATCGATCAGTCGTTTGATAACGGCATCGACGTCGGTCTTTGTAATAGCAGCAACTCGGGCATTGCGGGTGTTGACATAGTCAAGCCCAAGGTCCTCCATCTGCATGCCGACAAGGATCCGGGCAATGCGACCGTTACCGTCAAACCGCAGAGGATAGGACCCTGTCAGATAGGTTTTGACGCGCTCGATCTCCTCGACCGTTAAGCCATCTTTTGCCAGTAGAGCCCATTGCTCTTTGATAACTTCCAATGTCTCCGCGACACGTGTGTTGTCGGTTGAAACACTGCCCTGAATAAGCTCCGCGTGATCTCGCGGATAAAGATATGCGCCTATGCCATAAGTCAACCCGCGCTTCTCGCGCACCTCCTGCATCAGGCGGGAGTTGAAGCCGCCGCCGCCCATCGCCTCCATCATAACGTAAGCTGCAAAGAAATCCGGGTCATCACGGGAAAGCCCGCGTTGCCCGAATACGACAACAGATTGTGGTGTTTCATAAGGTACCAGCGTCACACCGGCTGTGTTGTTGTAGAGGACCCGCTCGGGCATAGGTGCACCAGTTTCGGGCAGCTCCGCAAAGAGCTTATCAAGCATAGCCCCCAGTGTTTCGGCATCGACATCGCCCACCGCCGAGACATAAATCCGGTCGCGCACCATGACCCGGTTTTTAGCATCAATCAGGTCGTCCCGCGTCAATGCAGCAACACTTTCCAAAGTGCCGTCCGCGTCCGAACCATAAGGGTGGGTGCCGTAAGCGCGTGCGTCAAAACGGGCGCCTGCGATAGCATCCGGATCTTTTTCGCTGCTTTCGATATTCGACAGAACCTGTCGGCGCACCCGCTCGATATCTTCAGGTGCAAAAAGTGGCGCGTTCAGGGTCAGTCGCAACAGGTCAAGTGCGGCATCCTGGGTCTCGGTCAGGAACTGGGCCGAGACCGACAAAGTGTCGTCTGACACGCTATAGCCGAAGCTTGCCGCAAGGTCGTCGCGTGCGGCTGCAAAGGCGCGTGACGACAATGTTCCGGCCCCTTCTTCAAGCAGGGCCGTCATCAGGTTGATTGCCCCGCGTTTGCCGGGGGCATCAAGGCTTGCGCCGCCTTTGAAACGGATTTCGAGGGCAACAAACGGTATCGAGGGTTCTTCGACCAGCCATGCTTTGATACCCGAGGGCGATGTGACCTCCTCGATATCGACGGCAGCGCGCAGCGGGCCTGCAAGGGCCAGGCACAATGCCAGAACGGGGACAAAAACCTTGCTCACAGTGGTCATTGGGTCATCTCCTGTGCAGCGGTTTGCATCATATAGCCGGTCACGGCGTTTCGTTTGTCAAAGACGGCTCTGGCTGCTTGCATGACATCTTGGGGCTCGATGCTGCGCAGCACGTCAGACCATGTCTGTACGTCTTCCACGGTCAGCCCCGAGGTCAACGCCTCGCCGTACCGGCGCGCACGTCCTTGCAGGCTGTCGAGGGCATAGATTTCCGAGGCGCTGATCTGTGACTTGATCCTCTGGAATTGTATTTCGTCGACACCTGTTTCCAGAAATGACTGGATCACGGCATCCATGTCGGCCTCGGCATCTGGCAGACTACGCCCCGGAACTGGCACAATCACCAGTCCGAACGTCGTGTCATCCAGCGATAGACCGGAATAGAACGCCGAGGTGTAAACTGCTTTTTGTGCCCCAAATTCAAGGGCCTGTCCCATGACTGAGGTCGCTGACGACCCACCCAGAAGATCGGCAAGATACGCAAGTGCGGCGGCTGTCTCTTGTGCCCCGCTGTCGCGCTCGGGGGCTTTGTAGCTGCGAATGATATAGGGCTGCGCGGTACGCGGATCGGAAAAGACCAATCGCCGCTCGGCAAGCTGGGGTGGCTCGGACGGGCGCAATCTGTTCTTGAGTGCGGGGTTCGCTGCGATAGGGGCGTAATATTTATCAGCAAGATCGCGGACTTTTTGCACGGTTACGTCGCCGGCCACCACAAGAACGGCGTTATTCGGGGCGTAGTGTTCACCGTAAAATTCAAGCGCATCCTCCAGCGACAATGTCTCCATTTCGTGACGCCACCCGATAATGGGGCGGCCATAGGGATGGTTGAGGAATTGTGCCGCGCGCCGTTGCTCGCCAAACAATGCATCCGGGCTGCTGTCGGTTCGCTGATTGCGTTCCTCCAGAATGACATCGCGTTCTGGCGGGATCATGTCTTGGGTGAGCACAAGACCGGTCATTCGGTCGGCTTCCATTTGCATCATCAAATCAAGCCGGTCCGCTGCGACACGTTGAAAATACCCGGTGTAATCCCACGAGGTAAAGGCATTGTCCGACCCGCCGTTACTTTCGACAACGTCCGAAAATTCGCCCGGTCCAACGGTCGAGGTGCCCTTGAACATGAGGTGTTCAAGAAAGTGCGCAATGCCCGAGGTGCCGGGCATTTCGTCTGCTGCGCCGACTTTGTACCAGACCATGTGAACGACCACGGGCGCGCGTGTGTCTTCGATGACTACGACTTCCATGCCATTTTCCAGCATGAACGAGGTCACGCCCTCTTCTGCTGCTATGGCATGTGACGGGGTCAGCAACGGAACGATGAGCGTCAAAGACGCAAA
>JBLIFE010000188.1:0-5258 GCA_047633515.1 Paracoccaceae bacterium
CTGCGGCAAGGCAGGAAGCAAATCCGCTGGCAGTGACAAAAGGCCTTGCCGCGCGTGCCGACGCCAATCAAACAGCTGATGCGGAATGAGGCCACGGCGCCGTGCGACATCGACAACCCGCACGCCAAACTGCAAACTCTCCGCCACAATCCGCGCCTTTAGATCAACAGGCCACCGTCGGTTTCCGCGTCGGGGCTCGACCACATCGCAACGCCCAATAAACCCATCACCACCATCTGCCATATCAAATCTTCGTTCGTTTCCAGAGACTTTTTCGCAGACACATCACCAGTCGGAAATCCGCACAATCAACGAGGCGGGCACGGCGCTTACGCTGCGGCTGATAAGTCGGCGGCCTTCGCAGGCTGGTCGAGGGCGGCGCGCTCCATTCCTTGGTGCATGGCAAGCTGGTGCATCTGCACTGGTCCCCGGAACGGATCGCGGGCAGGTTTGGGCCATGCATCCCGATCAGCGCTTCAGCCATGAGACGATCTATGCGCAGCCGCGCTGTGGGCTGAAGGCGGCAATGATCCGGGCATTGCGGCACAGGATACAGGCGCGGTGACGGCGACGAAGACCCCTCGCAGGACGCTCCATGGTTCTGGAAACGTTGCGGATAATTCATCGCTCCGAAGAAATTGAGGCGCGGATCGTTCCCGGCCACCGGGAGGGAGATTTGATCAAGGGTGCCTTCAACCGCTCGTCGGTGGGCACGCTGGTTGAGCGCAAAACCGGCTTCAATGTTCTGTGCAAAACGAACGGCAACGGTGCCCGGGCCGCTCTCGACAGCTTCGCCTGGCAAATGAAACGCCTGCCCGCAACGATGCGCAAGAGCATGACCTATGATCGTGGATCCGGAATGGCCTGTCATCCCGAGCTTGCCCGCCGCCTGAAAATCGACATCCGGTTTTGCGACCCACATCCGCCTTGGCAACGTGATTCGAACAGGAACACCAACGGATTTCTACGCCAGTTCATGCCGAAGGGAGCTGACCTCTCCGAAGCCGGTCAGACCTGGCTTAACGATGTTGCCTGGCTCCTGAACGGACGGCCCCGAAAGACACTAGGTTGGAAATTCCCCCCCGCCGCCGCTGCCCAATCCGCGGCCTTCAAATCAACCGTTGCACTTGATGTTTGAATCAAAGAGGTTCGTTGAAGAAGACCGTGCGAGCGCGGACCGGGGCGCGTAGGGTAAACCCTTTGTGGGTGCGCAAATCCGACCCGGATGAAGTCTCCGCTGAAAATGCCAATGGACAAAATATCGTTCTAGCGTCAAAGGTTTACCGCTAATGAATCACGGGCTGGCTCAAGGGCGGGCGCCGAGCACGACAGGCAAGGAGACCGACGATGGATTTCACCAGTGCAGGCATGACGCCATGACCGCGGCACGTTCTGCGGCAAAGGGGCTGCGCGTTATTCTCGTTGTGGGGGACCAGCTTTCGCCTGATCTGTCGTCGTTGCGGGCAGGCGACCCGGCCACTGACGTCGTGCTGATTGCCGAAGTCGCCGAAGAGGCAGGCTATGTTCCGCACCACAAGAAAAAGATCGCCTTTGTGTTCTCGGCCATGCGCCATCACGCCGAAGCGCTTGCTCAGGCGGGTTGGCAGGTGCGTTATGTCCGGCTGGATGATCCCGACAACACCGGCAGCATTGCGGGCGAGGTCGCGCGTGCGGTGCGTGAGTTGTCGGCAGACAAGGTGCTGGTGACCGAAACGGGCGAATATCGCCTGAACACCGCGTTGACGGACTGGGCCGGTCAAAGCGGGGTTGTGCTTGATATGCTTGCTGATGACAGGTTCATTTGCTCGCATCAGGAATTCAACGATTGGGCAAAGGGCCGCAAACAGCTCAGGATGGAGTACTTTTACCGCGAGATGCGCCGCAAGACGGGGCTGTTGATGGCGGGTGATGCCCCGGAGGGCGGGAAGTGGAATTTCGACGCCCAGAACCGGAAACCGGCCAAGGGAGGGCTTTTTATGCCCACCCCGAAGATGGTGACGCCTGATGCGATGACCTTGGAGGTTCTGTCACTGGTCGACACGACCTTTGCCGGTAACTTTGGCATCCTGCGCCCGTTTTGGTTTGCGGTGACCGGGGCCGATGCGCACATCGCGCTGGAGCATTTTGTAACCAAAGCGTTGCCACATTTCGGCGATTATCAGGATGCGATGCTTGAGGGGGAGCCATTTCTCTACCACTCAGTGTTGGGGCAGTACATCAATGCCGGGCTGCTTGATCCGCTTGCGGTGTGCCGCCGTGTCGAGCGAGCGTATTACGAGGGACACGCGCCGTTGAATGCCGTCGAAGGATACATCCGGCAAATAATCGGCTGGCGTGAATACATGCGCGGGATCTACTGGATGAAGATGCCGGGCTACACGTCAGAGAATTTTTTCGGGGCGGACCGTCCGCTTCCTGAATTTTACTGGACCGGAAAAACCGACATGGCCTGCATGGCGGCCGCGATCGGGCAGACGCAGCGAGAGGCCTATGCCCACCACATCCAAAGATTAATGGTAACCGGCAATTTCGCGATGCTTGCGGGGGTTGATCCGCACGCGGTGCACGAATGGTACCTAGCGGTTTATGCCGATGCCTATGAATGGGTCGAGGCCCCGAATGTCATCGGGATGAGCCAGTTTGCCGATGGCGGGCTGCTTGGCTCCAAGCCCTATGCCGCAAGTGGTAATTACATTCACAAGATGTCGGATCATTGCGCAACGTGCCGGTATGATGTGAAGAAAAAAACCGGCGAGGGCGCGTGCCCTTTCAATCCGCTCTATTGGGATTTCCTGATACGCAACCGCGACAAACTGCGCGGCAATCCCCGCCTTGGCCAAGTCTATAGTACGTGGGATAAAATAGCCGAAGACAAAAAGGTGGCCTATCTGGAAAGTGCAAAGGCCGTGCTGGACAGTCTTTAAGACAGATGCGCCGCGCGGATTGCTAGAACGGGAAGCTCAGCTGGCGCGGCTCTTGTTTGCCCGCGTTTCGGCCCCTGTGCTTGATGCCGCTTTTCCGGCTGCCATGTTTGGTCTGGATCTCGGCGGCTCCGGTTCGGAAGCTGTGCGTGCTGCGAATGGCCCAGACCTTCTCGCGGGCATGACGGGCGGCTGACATGTGGTCCACCAGAGGTACAGGATACCGTTTGCCCAAAACGGCGCCTGCGTTTTCGGCTTTCCATGGTTCCTGCAGAAACTGATCCGGGATATCTGCCAACTCCGGCAGCCAGAAACGGGTAAAGTCCCCTGTCGGATCCTGATCATGGCCTTGCTTGACGGGGTTGTAGATTCTGATCGTGTTGATGCCAGTCGTGCCCGATTGCATTTGAACCTGACTCCAGTGGATGCCGGGCTCGTAATCGGTAAACAGCCGCGCCAACTCCAACCCCGGAGCGCGCCAGTCGAGCCACAGATGATAGCTGGCTGTTGCCATGACCATCGCCCGCATCCGGAAATTCAACCAACCTGTCGCCGCAAGCGACCGCATGCATGCATCCACAAACGGCAGCCCTGTTTCCCCGCGCGCCCATGCGTTCAGCCGTGCTTGGTCAGGGGCCGAGGGTCGGATGCCGTCATACCCGCGATGCAGGTTTTCAAATTCGATCCGTGGCTCGTCTTCCAGCTTCTGGATGAAGTGACAGTGCCAATGGAGCCTGCTGGAGAATGAAGAGAGAGCGCCACGCCATCTGGTCGTGCTATCGTGCGGTTGCGTCTTGAGGGTGCGTTGTCTGGCCCATGTCGCCTGTGCTGCTTCGCGCATTGAAAGGCTGCCCCAGGCAAGATGAGGCGACAAGCGTGAACATGTCTGCGCGCCTTGCAACGGGGAGGACATTGCCGTTTGGTATGTCTCGCCGCGCCGCGTCAGGAACGTCTCTAGGAGGTCTGTCGCAGCCTTTCGGCCACCCGATTGCCGGCCGTCGCAGCCGTCCGGTGCCAGCCCCAGATCCCGCGCCGAAGGAAGTGGCCCCGGCTCCAGCGGAAGCGGGCGCAAGCGGGGAACCGCTACAGCCGGCTCTGCCATTTGCAAATCCCACGCTTTGGCCCAACCGTTGCGTGAGCCGAGCCTGCGTTGGACACCATGATTTTGCAACTCATGCCAGACAATGCCCCTGCTTCGACACCACGCTGCCACCCGTTGATCGCGCAGGTAGGTCCAGTCGTTTCCTGTCTCTTCGTGCGACCAGAGGGCCGAAATCGGGTGACATGTCGTGATCCCCTCAAGGATGTCAACCACATCACCCGTTCGGATAATCAGTGGCTGGCCACAATCGGCCAGTGCTTCCCGCAGTGCCACAAGGGTCTCACTGAGAAAGGCCCAGTGGCGGGCAGACATGTCAGCCTGCTGCCAAAGCCCGGGTTCGACGACAAAGAGTGGCAAGGTCGCCCCACAAGCCGCCGCGCGCACCAGCGCACGATTATCTTGCACCCTGAGATCCCGTTTGAACCAGACAACCTGCACGTGCCATCCCCGATGAATTTACCGCCAGCATCAAAAGTAGAGCGGTTTGTACAGCTGTCCCTGTTTTTGACTGTTAATCAATTGGTCGTAGGTTCGATCTCGGCCGACATAGACATTTTACTATTTAGTAACATCGTCTTAGACTTTTTCCCTAAATAATAATTTGCAGCACCTTTTCCGCTCGGAAGCATATCGGAAGCACTGCGACCAAGGTCAGAATTGCTGCTTTTGCGCGTCACAGCTAAACTTGCTGTGTTTAGGCGTTAGCACATGACAACACCAACTTGTCCAAACCGAAATCTGTCAGTTTAGCCGCTCTCGGCCCAAAGGAGACACTCGGCAAACGCAGCACATGCTGCGGTCGTGGCCCTCTAGCCGACATTGAATGCTTTTGTTTCGTTTGGCACCAGCCGGCGCGGCGTTGTTGCGGAACTCTGACTGGCATGGATTCACATCGTGAATCCATGCGGTTAAACGGGGTGCATGAACAAGCCATCACCTGCGCGCTACCGCACGACGAACTGGTCCAACTACACTGCGGCGCTGGGAAAGCGCGGGTCGTTGTTGATTTGGTTGGACAATGACATGACCTGGCTTGCGCCCCATGACGGGAGCCCCGGCCGCCCTGCGGTGTTTTCCGATGTAGCGATCCAGTTCTGTCTGATGATCAAGGTCCTGTTCAAGCTGCGCTTGCGGCAAACGACAGGCATGGTGGCGAGCCTGTTGAAGATGGCGGACCTCGATTGGACCGTGCCGGACTATTCGACCTTGTGTCGGCGGCAGAAAACACTGGTCGT
>JBLIFE010000189.1:0-5241 GCA_047633515.1 Paracoccaceae bacterium
CTGGGCCCAACCGAAAACGCCAGAGGCGGATTTCGGGCGGGAGCGTTGCTTGTGTGTGAAAGTAGAACACAAGCTAGGCAAATATACCGTGGCAGAACCAACCGGCGGACAAAACGCCCCCATGTGCGTGGTAAAGCCAGAGCCTTTCTCCTGTTTCGGTTTCGACGCGCCAATAGTCGCGAATCCCCGTGCGCCAGTCCGCATCATCCAGCCACCACTCCGGCGCGATGCGCTCAGGGCCTGTGGCATGGGTTATGCGCAACGTGCGGCGGCGCCATCTGAAGTGTTCGGGCACGCGTTCCGGCGCGCGTTGGAGCGGGGGCTGGCATTGTGTGACAGGGGTGACCAGCTCTGGCCGGAACAGCGTCAGGGGACGTTGGTAAAGCACGTGTGCGGGCCAGTCCGTTGCCGCATCCGACCATGCCGCCGCCAGAACCAGAGCGGTCTTTTCCGGCAGATGGCTGCTTGCCGGATGCAGGCGGGTAATCGTATCCAGCGTCACCCGTGCGCCAAGCTTTCCGATCAGGTCATCAATCGCTGTATCTCCGGCAAGCCGTTCGGCGGTGTCTGCGGCTGCGTTCAGGTGGCCCTTGTGTTGTTTGGCATGCAATGGCTCGGTCACATGCGCCTCGAGCCGCAGGACATCGATGCCGGGGCCTGCGTCGATGTCGTCCAGCTTCATCATCAGTAACGGCAGCAGGCGCTCTGGCGTATCGGACGGGCGTGCGAGGCCGACCTCGACTGTTTGCATCGTCTGGTCGCAGCGGAATATCTGCAACCGGACACGGCGCGCGCCCTGTCCTTTGTCCCGCAATCTGGCGCAGAGCGGCGGCAACAGGCGGTCGATTCCCGCCGCCAGATCTTTGGTCAGGCCAATCGGCTCGGGCAGTGTCAAACGCGTGGCGAAATGCAACGGCGGGCGCGCCGGCGATATCGGCTCGGGCACAGTTCCAAGGGCTTGGTCAAGACGCAGCATCAGCTCCTTCCCGAATCGCCGTGCGAGGGCGGCGCGGGGTTGGCCGGCAAGATCACCGATCTGGCGCAGGCCCAGTCTTGTGAGCTGGCTCAAGGTGGCTTCTGGCAGGCGCAGCGCGGCGATCGGCATTTGTTCAAGGGTGGCGCGGGTGTGACCGGGGGGAGCAATGCGGTTTTTGTCTGTTCGGTTGCCGTTACCGGCGTGGGGTGTGGCGGCCCCGCCCCGCTCCCGGTTGCGCCGTTTCACCGCGCGCGACCGGGTGGCGCGGGCTTCTTGATCGATTGCATCGCCGGAGCGGGCATTGCCCGAGGTGCTATTGTGGGCGTGTGTGCCGAACCGCGCCAGAGCCCATGCCGCGCCGACGGTGTCGGCGATTCCCGCTCGAACGCTGAGTCTGAGGGCCTCACAATCCTGCTCGACCTGTTCGAGCAATCCGGCTTCTCCTCCGAACAAATGGGCGCAGCCGGTAATGTCGATCATCAACGAGGCCGGTGGCGCATCGGCAACCCAAGGTGAAAACTTGGCTGCCCAGCGGCGTAAAGTCACCAGAAATGCCGCCTCTGCCTGTGGATTCGCCAGCCGTGTCACAAGCTCGGGGCACATCGCGCGCGCATCGCGCAGCGGTTGCCCTGCATGAAGACCGGCCTGCGAGGCCTCGACCGATAACGCACTCAGGCTTTGCATGTTGCCACTATCTTGCACCACCGCAAAGGGCCGCTCGATCGTGCCGCGCGCCTGCCGCAAAAGCCGTTCGGCCGCCAGACGTGGAAACCACAGTGACAGAACCCTGCGGTGAGGGCTGCGGATCATTCCGGGTGCAGGCGGGGTTGCAAGAGACATAATGCGTACATGTTCTTTCTTTGTTCTTTACGATTATGCTTTTGATCCGGGTGAGTCGAGTCCCTCTTGCGTTGGATCAAGGCACAAGAAAGGCGCGGGGCGTATGATCAGCCTTGCCAAATATGAAAATTGATTCTGGAGGCTGAAATGATCGAAGAGAAACCAACGGCACGCGGTGATATTCTAGAGTTTCATGCGTCGGGAGACGTTACCGAAAAGGATTACACCAATGTTGTGGTGCCAGCTCTTGAGCGCGCGTTTGTAGACCATGACGATGTGCGCCTTCTTGTGCGCATCGAAAACAACCCGGGTGACTATTCCCTCGGGGCGATGATGGCGGATGCGCGTATCGGGCTGAAGCACTGGCGCGGATTTGACCGGATCGCGGTCGTCTCCGAGGCGCAGTGGCTAACAATGTCGATACGCGCGTTCAGTATTTTCATGCCATGCCCCGTTATGTTGTTCTCGTTGGCGCAAGAAGACGAGGCGCGGCGCTGGCTGACCGAGTCGCTGGGCAGCATTCATCAGACCGATCTTGGCCACGGCATTCTTCACGTGCAACTTCTGGGCAATATCGACGCCGCAACCTATGCCGAAGAGGAAAAGGACCTGAACACGTTTATCCGCGCCAACGAGGACTTCAAACTTCTGTTGGACTTACGGGATTTCGAGGGTTGGCAAGGGCTTGGTGCGGTGTTCGAACATTTTGCGCTGGTCCGCGACCACCGGAATTTGGTCGATAAACTTGCGCTGGTGGGCACGGGGGCCATTGCGGGGCTGGCGCGGCGGCTCGGGCCGACATTCGTGAATGCCGACTTCAAGTATTTCGAGGACGGTGATCTGACCAAGGCCCGTGATTGGCTGGTCGGAAACGGGCCGGTTCAGGGTGCTTCAAGCTGAAGTCGGGGCAAGCTTGTCTAAAGGTGCGCAAGCGCGGTTTGCCCCGCAAGCGCACCTTGGGGCGACTTCATCCACAGGCGACCTTGAGGATGATCCCTGTCGCATCAACGGTGAAATTGATCCGCTGGGCGTTGTATTCCTGTGTGACCAGATCGCCGGGGTTGATAATGCGCATTGGCCGCTCGGAGGTCATCAGTGGTGTTGTGTTTTGCAGCTGCCCGATGAACGCCTGCATCGGCTCGGCGCCGCAGCTGTCGGGTGTGCGTTCGACCAGCCCGCTTGTCTGATCTAGGTTTGCCTGCTCCCCGTTTGTCTGCTGTGGCACAGTTTCGCTGATATCGAAGTCTTCAAATCCTGTCACAGGATCGACGGGGATGACCGGCGCACAACCGGCCAGCCCGATCACGAGGCCCAAAATCAATTTGCGTTTCATGTCCATCTCCTTCTTGGCCGGTTGCATATTCCGCAACGATCGCACACCTTTGTCGCAAAGGACATAACCGGAGGAACACAGAATGAAAACGCGTGCCGCTGTCGCTCTTGCCGCAGGCAAGCCACTCGAGGTCATGGAGGTTAATCTGGAAGGCCCCCGTGCGGGTGAGGTGCTTGTGGAAATGAAGGCCACGGGGATTTGTCACACAGATGAGTTCACCCGGTCCGGAGCAGACCCCGAAGGGCTTTTTCCGGCCATTCTGGGGCATGAGGGCGCGGGTATCGTGCTGGAGGTCGGTCCGGGCGTTACCAGCCTGAAGCCGGGCGATCATGTCATCCCGCTTTATACGCCGGAATGCCGCGAATGCGAATATTGCCTCAATCCGAAAACAAACCTGTGCCAGTCGATCCGCGCGACGCAAGGGGCGGGTTTGATGCCGGACGGAACATCGCGGTTCAGCATGCTCGATGGCACGCCGATCTTGCACTACATGGGCTGCTCGACCTTTGCCAACCACACCGTGCTGCCCGAGATCGCGCTGGCTAAAGTTCGCAAGGACGCGCCCTTTGACAAGATTTGTTACATCGGGTGCGGTGTGACCACCGGCATCGGTGCCGTCATCAACACCGCCAAGGTCGAGGTTGGCAGCCGCGCGATTGTTTTCGGGCTTGGCGGGATTGGTCTGAATGTGGTGCAGGGCTTGCGGCTTGCGGGGGCGGACCAGATCGTCGGTGTCGATCTGAACCCGGCGCGGGTCGAGATGGCAACACGCTTCGGGATGACCGATTTCGTCAATCCGAACGAGGTTGACGGCGATCTTGTGGCGTATCTGGTGAGCCTGACCAAAGGCGGGGCGGATTATACCTTTGACGCCACGGGAAATGTTGGCGTGATGCGCACGGCGCTGGAAAGTGCGCACAAGGGCTGGGGGGAAAGTGTCATCATCGGCGTTGCACCCGCCGGTGCCGAAATCACGACCCGTCCGTTCCAGCTTGTGACCGGCCGTGTCTGGCGCGGCACGGCCTTTGGCGGCGCGCGCGGGCGCACCGACGTGCCGCGGATTGTCGATTGGTACATGGATGGCAAAATCGAGATCGACCCGATGATCACCCACACGATGGGGCTGGAGGATATCAACAGCGGCTTCGATCTGATGCATGCAGGCAAGTCGATCCGCTCGGTTGTTGTTTACTAGGGCGTCGCGTGCCGCGGCTGCGGAAAACTCTAGGGGCGATTTGTCTCCAAACTCTGTAAGTTGCCCGTTTTTCGGGCAGCCTTCATGTTGTCGCGGGGTCTCTTGGCGTCCTGCACTGGCATGACCGAAACTTTTATGCGCATGCTGTGGTAACGTTTTAAGCTTTGTCGCCTGACGGCAACAGAAGGACCACCGACCCGTGGGGGCGTCTTGAAGGACGCCTGCACAAGGGACGGGGTTCCTGTTTGTGTCAGGCCCCCTCAGATTCAAGGTAGACTATGAGTATACAAGCGAGCATCTATCACCTGACGCATTATAAATACGACCGGCCCGTGACGCTTGGTCCCCAGATAATCCGTCTGCGTCCGGCGGTGCATTCGCGCACACGGGTGATTTCGCATTCGCTCAAGGTGTCGCCATCGCGTCATTTTGTGAACCATCAGCAGGACCCCTACGGCAACTGGCTTGCGCGGTTTGTGTTTCCCGAACCGGTCCGCGAGTTCAAGATCGAGGTCGATCTGGTGGCCGATATGTCAGTTTACAATCCGTTCGACTTTTTCGTCGAGGAACAGGGCGAGACGTTTCCCTTCGGGTACGATGACAGCCTTGCGCCGGATCTGTCGATCTATCGCACGACCGATCCTGTCGGCCCCAAGCTTCAGGCGTATCTTGCGACCGTGCCGCGCACAAAAGAACGCACAATCGATTTTCTGGTCGGGCTGAATGCACGGCTGGCGCGCGACATCGGCTATGTCATTCGCATGGAACCGGGGGTGCAGACCGCCGAGGAAACGCTGACAATCGGCAAGGGGTCGTGCCGCGATACAAGTTGGTTGTTGATACAGATCCTGCGTAATCTCGGGCTCGCGGCGCGGTTTGTATCCGGCTACCTGATCC
>JBLIFE010000190.1:0-5226 GCA_047633515.1 Paracoccaceae bacterium
AGCGGCATCTGGCCCAGTCACAGATCAATCTGGATCGCAGCTTTGCGGGGATCACCGCAAGCGCGATCGACGCGCTCGCACATTGTATGATCGGCGCGCCTCGGGTGTTTGTGCTGGGCTACCGGGCCGGACAGCCCTTTGCGCGATATCTTGGTTGGCAGGTTTTGCAGGTTTTACCGAACGTCACGGTACTACCCCGCGATGGCGAGACTGTTTCTGAAATGGTGGGCACCATGACTGCGGAAGATTGCGTTGTGGTCTTTTCGCTGCGCAGATCCCCCAAGGCACTGTCTGCCATAAAATCCTTGTTGGCATCGAAGGGTCCCAAAATCGCCTGTATCGGTGACACAGCGCAGGCAACCGACCTGAAAACCCAATGGTATTTCGACTGCAAGACAAGCGCCACCGGCCCGATCTTTGATCACGTCGCAATCATCGCGCTGTGCGGCCTGATCGCATCACGGGTGATAGAGTTGTCAGGGGACGAAGGGCGCAACAGAATGCGTCTGATTGAAAGTGCTCATAAATCACTAAACGAGCTTTAGCACGCGCGGCGTTTTTCAATTTTGCCAAGAATGCATGCAAACACCGACCAAATATGACCGGTAATGCATCAATGCTCGGGGCGCATGGCCGGCGCTGTGAAAAAATGTTTTCATACTTAACTGCCAGTGAAAATATGTTTTCACAAGTGATCTTCACCACGACCTCCGCTTCCCTCCCAGAAAAGGATCGACATCATGAACACGCCCCGTACGCTGTTGTTTGCAGCCTCGTTAGCCGCATTGGCCCCTGCCATCGCGCAGGCACAAGCAGTGCTACAGATCAACTCTTCGCTTCCCGAAGGGTCTTTCGCCCATACCTTCCTGCTTGAATACGAGATGCAACTCGAAGCCGCCGCCCCTGATCAGATCGACGTTCAGATATTTATGTCCAACACGCTCGGCTCCGAAGAGGATGTGCTGCAAGGGCTGACACTTGGCACGCATCAGGCGTCCCTTTCGGCCTCTGCCATAGCACAGATCAACACCCGCGCGGCCATTTTCGACCTGCCCTACCTTTTCGAGGACCGTGCCGCGGTTCAGGCCTTTGCCACAAGCGAAGCCGGTGACATGCTGAAGGCCGGTTTTGACGGCACCGGCATGGTGCTGGGCGCGATGTGGGACAACGGCTTTCGCCAAATTACCAACAAAATACGCCCCATCGTTGTGCCGGCCGACCTTGAGGGTCTGAAAATTCGCACCCCCACATCGCGCCAGCGGGTAGAGATGTTCAACACTCTGGGCGCCAACGCCACGCCCTTGTCCTTTGGCGAGGTTTATTCCGCGTTGGATCAGGGTGTGATCGACGGGCAGGAAAACCCCGCGCAAGTGGTGGATAGTGCTAAGCTATTCGAGGTACAGGGTTTCATGTCGTTGTCCAACCACGTCTACCTGCCAACTTTCCTTGTCTTTGGCGAACCCTACCTGGCGAGCCTCGATCCGGCCCTCAAGGCAATTATGTTGCAGGTCGCCGCCGACGTGGCCCCGTGGACCTTCAATTGGGGCGAAGAAACAGATGCGACAGTGATCGCAGCTCTGGCCGACAAGCTTGCCGTCAACGAAATCGACTTTGCCGCGTTTCAGGCCGCCTCTGCTCCGCTTTATGAGAGCCCCACATTCGTGGACGTGATCGGCGCGGACATGATCGAGGCGACACGCGTCGCACTGGGTATCAAGTGATGCACAGCCCGGCCATGGATCGCACCTTTGCCCTCCTCGAACGTGTCGATCGCCTGATCGGACGGGCGCTGGATGTCGTGGTCATCACTTTGGCCGGGCTGCTTTTAGTTCTTCTGAACTACGCAGTTTTCGCGCGCTTTATCCTTAACAACAGCGTGTCGTGGGGCGAAGAACTGCCCGCGAATATTCTTGCCATGCTGACCTTTGTCGGGGCGGCGTATCTGACCCGCACCAACGAACACCTTGGTTTCGATGCCGTACTCCGAGAGCTTCCCTCCCGTCTCAAGCCCCTTGTGATGGGCGGGAACCTGATCCTGATGGGCGGGTTCGGAGCGATGCTTGCGTATTACGGCGCCATTGCCGCGATGAGCTTCGGCAGCCGCCAGTTGATTTCGGTGGACTTGCCGATGGCGCTGTTCCGGGGGGCGATGCCTTTGGGCGGTGCGTTGATCACCCTGTTTTGTGCGATCCGCCTTGCGCGCCTTGCCACGGGGCGGATGACGGTTGACGACCTTTTGCCAGAAAGCGACGCGTGATGTTTCTCGACCCCGGCTGGATGATCCTTATCCTTTTGCTGGTCCTGCTGATCGCAGGGTTGCCCATCGCCTTTGTGCTGGGTGTCACAGCCGCGACCATGATAATGCTCGACCCCGCCGTTGTGCCCCAAATCATCGGGCTGATCCCATTTGGCGGGGCCAACAATTATCTGCTGGTCGCAGCGCTCCTATTCATGATCGCCGGAGAGATCATGAACCAAGGCCGTATCGCCGAAAAGCTGATTGCCTTCGCCTCGTCGCTTGTCGGTCACATCCGGGGCGGCTTGGCACATGTGAACATCCTGACGTCCTTGTTCTTTTCCGAGATCTCGGGAACCGCCACCTCTGATGCTGCGGCAATCGGCTCTGTCATGATCCCCCAAATGAAAAAGCGCGGATATCCGGCGGCTTTTGCGGCGGCCGTGACTTCGACCTCGGCGACGATGGCAATTATCGTGCCACCCAGCCTGAACCTCATTCTGTATGCCTATGTCGCGAATGCCTCGATCGCAGAGCTGTTCGCGGCGGGCATTGTTCCGGGTTTTCTGGTCTGTGCCCTGCTGATGGGTACCGCTTACGTCATGTCCGTGCGGCGCGGATATCCGACCGAAGGCGAATTTTCACTCAAGCGCGTCTTCGAGACCGGCAAAGACGCCGCCATTCCTCTCACGCTTCCCATCCTTGTGCTTTGGGGAATTCTGGGCGGGATATTTACCGCAACCGAAGCCGGGGCCATCGCAGCATTCTGGTCCATCATTCTGGCAGTTTTTCTGTACCGGACGATCCGCCTTGGCAACCTGATCGACACCCTGCGGATCGCGGGCAAACGCAGCGCGATGTTGATGTTCATCGTCGCGACGTCGACCCTGTTGGGATGGTACATGACCAACCAGCGCATCCCGCAGGACATCGCACAAGCGATCCTCGGGATTTCCGAAAATTACTGGGTGGTCCTGATCGCGATCAACGTGTTTTTCCTACTGGCCGGCACGATCATCCACGGCACCCCTGCCATTCTGATGCTGGTGCCTATTTTCCTGCCGCTTGCGGACCAGCTCGGGATTGACCGGGTCCATTTCGGGCTGATCCTGACCATCAATCTGGGAATTGGACAACAAACGCCGCCCGTCGCCTCGGTGGTTTTGATTACCTGCGCGATTGCAAAGATTTCCATTGCGAAAATCATCCCGTCCATGCTGTGGTTTATCGCGGCCATGCTTGTCGCGCTGATACTCATCAATGTCTTTCCCGCGCTGGCACTCTGGCTGCCGTCGGTGATCCTGTAATGCGGTTGCTCATCGTCAACCCGAACACATCCGAAGGTGTCACCCGACGCATTGATGCCGCAGCCCAAGCCGTCGCAACCCACGGCGATACCTTCAAAACCGTGTCTGCGGCGTATGGCCCCCAATTGATTGTGACAGATCAGGACGGGCTGGATGCTGTGGGCGGGGTTCTGGCCTCGGTCGATGCCCATTCGGACGGCTTTGATGGCATTGTGCTGGCCTCGTTCGGGGACACCGGCACACAGGCCGTTCGAAGCGCTTATCCCAACCTGCCCGTCGTCGGCATTGCAAGTGCTGCTTTCGCGACGGCCCGGTGTCTGGGGGGGCGGTTCTCGATTGTTACCTTTGACCCCAGCCTTTCGCCTGCGCTGCGCGAACGGGCGGAGTTTCACGGCATGGGCGATCTTTTGCACAATGTGGTCGCCGTAGAGGACGACAACCCGTTTGACCCCGGCGACGTTCAGATCCAGCGGCTCGATGCCTTGAAGGCGCTTTGCGATGCCTGCGCGAAAGATCCGATAACAAGCATCATTCTGGGTGGGGGCCCCCTTGCGGGAGTGTCATCGCAGATAAAGCCCGCCAAACGGGTCGTAATCATAGACGGAACCCAAGCCGCGATCGGCATTCTTCGAAGCGCCATCAACAGATAAGTGCCCCCAATCACGGCACGGTCTTTGGCTACGCCCGGTATCGGCAGCGGGCCGATTAAAAAACAGTACAACCCTTACGGGGCAAGCACTGTTTCCATTGGGAAATAGCACCTGCTATCCGATCATCCAAAACAGCCCTTTGACCTGCGCCTTGGCGGCAAAAGGGCATATTTTTGTCTGATCATTAGTAAATCGCGCCAGGTTTGGCAGAGGTTCCAACCCATGGACAGAATTGAGCATCCTGAATGAAACAAGGGACAAATATTCACCTGAACCGCACGAACGTGCTGCTTGCATGGTTTTAGATGGCGCAGGGCAGCATGAAATCCGTTGGTCGGCGATTATGCCAACATCGTCCAAGATCGGCTGCGCACCCCAATCACTGAGCGAACGGGTCAAGACCCTTGAGGTTGATACCGGGCTGCCCGGCGGAGTTTACCGCCCACTCAAACGGTGATCCGGTTCCCGGAGGCGTTCAGCGTGGAAGCGGCCATTGGTCCAAGTCCCGTGTCAGACGCGATGTCCACAGGCGCGATGTCCATAGGATCGAGCCGGTTTGCAGGGTGTCGCCGATTGGCCCACCGTTTTACGATAGCCTGACCAAGTGGACAGACCCGCGACGTCTTTCGGACCGTGCGGTGTGTGATGAACACCTTAGCCCCGAGATCGAGCAGGTCTTTGAGGGAAATCCCAGCGCTTCGGGCATGCGGAATGTCTGGCACCAAATGCACAGGGGAGGCTTCGTTATTGCGCGCTGTGCGGTCGTCAGACGAATGAGGGACCTTGATCTTGAAGGCGTCATTCGTGCCCGATCGGTCCTTGTGCAGCCACTTTCTACAAGCCGGGCGTACGAAAGGCAAACTCCTGCAATTGCAATGTGCCGTGCCATGCGCATAAGCATCATCCTAGGTGTTTGATCCCACGGATTGATGGTTCAATCTGTTCTTTGGAATGGAAGGAAGCATTATGGGACAAGTACGTCACGGCTGCGCCACGACCACGCACGCAATCAGAGCAACACTACAGCGATCGC
>JBLIFE010000191.1:0-5217 GCA_047633515.1 Paracoccaceae bacterium
TTTTGTAGCGGCATTTTCCAAAGCACCGGCGCCAGTTTGAACGGGTGGTCACGAAGGGGAATTTGGTGGCGGTGCAGGGATTTGAACCCCGGACACGCGGATTATGATTCCGCTGCTCTAACCAACTGAGCTACACCGCCAATGGAGTGAGTGGGCAGATAGGCGAGCGCACCGACCACGTCAAGACGAAAATGCCCGAGTCGGGTTTTGATGATGCGAAAAACTGTACTGGCGTTGCAACGCCTTGTCGTTCAAGAGGGAAAGATGACTGACTGGACCAACACATTGCCGCTTTTTCTGGATCACCTCTGGGATCAGCTTGAACAGGGCGCAAAGGACCGCTCTGCTGCGGCGCGCTTCGTGTCACTTGCTACTGCCGGGCTGTCGGGCGGTGGCAACACCCGCATGGTCGTGTTGCGCGGGGCCAAACGACACGACGCCATGCTCGAGGTGCATACCGACGCGGCCTCGCAAAAAGCCGCCGAACTGGCACACGACCCGCGCGCCACGGTGTTGGTCTGGGATGCCGCAGCACAATTGCAAATCCGCCTGAGCGTCACCGCAACCCTGCACAGCGGCACAGATGTCAAAGACCGCTGGTCACAGGTGCCCGACAGCGCGCGCAAGGTCTATGGCGGCACTCCTGCCCCCGGTCAACCGATTGCCACCCCGAACGCACACACGATGCCACAAACCGCCCCCGCGCGGTTCGTGGTGCTGTTGTGTCAGGTGACATCCATCGACGCGCTCTGGCTTGGGCCCGCCCGTCACCACCGTGCGCAGTTTTCAAACACCGACAACTGGGTCGGACGCTGGGTCGCGCCCTAGACACTGAACAGCGGAAACGACACTCCGATCGCCCACGCAAGGATCAACCCCAAGGGCGACCGCCGCAATAATCACCACCCGACCGGCATAGGGCACGAAACTGGTACCGAACTGGTCCAAGGTAAATCCGAACCCGAAAATGCAGTACACCAGCAACAACGACGCAGGCAAAAGCGCCTGTTTGCCGATCCCCGGCCTTATGCCGAACCACGCCAGAAGCCCGAGTTGAACAGCCCCGTAAAGCGCCAGATGCAGCGCCAGATAATCGGCCACCAAAACCGGAAGCACCCGCGTTTCAAACAGGCTCAACACAAGCGGCAGCAGAATTGCCGGCACCAGCCAGACCACCAGAACAACCCGCCACGACGGCACCACAACATGCCCCGCCCCCGAACATGAACCCGGACCCGGACCCGGCCGCGAAAACAAGGGCCAGCCCAGCGTAAGTATCCCCGCCAAAAAAACCCCGACCCACGGGCCATGGCGCGTGATCTGTGCGCGGTTTTGCCGGTCATAAGTGTCGTCCAGAAAATCCCGCGCCGCGCGCAGGGTCGTTTCGGAGTAGAGCACGCTGACATGTTCGGTGGGGGGGGCGGCCACGCTGCGACGCACGACGTCGCCGTTGCGCACGGTATCGCCCTCAACCGCTTTCGGGCCCAGCATTCACAACGCCGCAAGTCCGAAGTCGCGCAAATGCGGCTCCCACGCGCCCGCGACCATCAAAAGGCCTCGGGCTGTTCTTGCGTCACCGCCTGACTGAACATCGACACGCCAACCACCGCATCGACCCGCGCGTCCCGCACTGCGACACGTGCGATAACACCTGTCGCCATGGAATGCCCCAGCAGGCTGACCCCGCCCGATACTTCGGGGCGGACAAGCCCGGCATCAATGACCCGTGAGGTTTCGTCCATCAACAATTGCGTTGTCCCGTCGATCCGCGAGACATCGCCCGACATCGCCACCGGGTTGCGCCCGTGCCCCTGAAAATCAAAGGCCAGTGCGGCATAGCCCGATCCCGCAAGAGTGAGGGAGAACGCCTTCATGAATTGTCACGATCCGGCAAAGCCGTGCGCGATCACCACAAGCGGTGCGGGGGCGGCCCCCTGCTTGATATAAAGCGTGGCCGGCATCTGACCGATCAAAAGATCGGTGCGTGTGATCCCCTGTCGCTCGGACATCAGCTGCCAAAGCGAAAGGACAATTGCCATGATCCCCAAAATGCCCACACAGGTTCTTGCTGTTCCCAAACGTCGCATCACCTTGTTCTTACCTCTTGGTTTGCGTTACCCATCAAGGAACACAGCGGAGTCAAAGACAATGGACAGCCCTCTTCCTTTTACCCGTGACCTCGTTTTTATCGGCGGTGGCCATGCCCATGCATTGGTATTGCGCAAATGGGGTATGAACCCGTTGCCGGGCGTGCAGGTGACACTGATCAACCCCGGCCCGACCGCCCCCTACACCGGTATGCTTCCGGGATATATCGCGGGGCATTATCCGCGCCACGCCCTTGAGATTGATCTGGTAAAACTGGCGCGCTTTGCCGGGGCGCGGCTGGTTCTGGGCGCGGCCAGCGGCATCGACCGCACGGCGCAAACCGTACAGGTGCCCGGACATCCCGACCTGCGCTATGACGCAGTGTCGATCGACGTGGGGATCACCTCTGACATGCCGCGCCTGCCGGGCTTTGCCGAGCACGGTGTTGCCGCAAAGCCACTGGACGACTTTGCCCGCGCGTGGGAGGCATTTGCCACAGCAACAACCGGACAGGTCGACCTGTGCGTTATCGGTGCGGGTGTTGCAGGGGTAGAGCTGGCGCTGGCGATGCACCACCGGCTGGCCGGCAAGTGTGCGCCACCGCGCGTCACGATCGTGGACAGGGGCGAGGCTCTTGCCGGGCTGTCACCCCCTGCACGGATGGTCCTGTTCGAGCGTCTGCGCGCGGCGGATATCCGGGTGTTGGGCAACGTAGCGGTGCAACAAGTAACCGCAACCGGCGTGCATCTTGAAGACGGGCGCATCCTCGCCTCCGATTTCACATTGGGGGCTGCCGGGGCACGAGCCCACGACTGGCTTGGCGATCTGGGGCTGGAGCACGAAAATAGATACTTGAACATTAACAAATATTTACGAACCACAAGTGATCAAAAAGTTTATGCTGTGGGCGACTGTGCGCACATGGGCTTTGCGCCGCGCCCCAAGGCTGGGGTCTATGCTGTGCGACAGGCACCGGTCTTGTTTGACAACCTGCGCGCGGATATGGCTGGTGGTCGGCTGCGGGCCTTTGCGCCTCAAAAAGATTTCCTCAAACTGATCTCGCTGGGGGCTAGATCGGCGACAGCGGATGTGTACGGCACAGGGCCAACCGGCGCGTGGCTCTGGCGGCTCAAGGACCACATCGACCGGACATTCATGGACAAGTTCACGGCCCTGCCTGCCATGCCCGTGCCAAAACTGCCTGCGGAATATGCAAAGGGCATGGAGCGTGCAATCGGCGTGACCCCGCCTTGCGGGGGGTGCGGGTCAAAGGTGGGCGGCGATGTTCTGGCAAAGACACTGGCAGACCTGCCCGCACCCGCGCGCGCGGATGTGGCCTCGCGGCCGGGCGACGATGCCGCGATCCTGCGGCACGGGGCGGGTTGGCAGGTCATGACAACCGATCACCTGCGCGCCTTTACGCTAGATCCGGTCACACAAACGCGTATCACCGCCATTCACGCTCTTGGCGATATCTGGGCCATGGGGGCCGCACCACAAGCCGTCACCGCCACGGTGATCCTGCCCCGGATGGTCGACGCCCTGCAAGCCGCGATGCTGTCAGAAATCATGCAAACTGCCAGCGCGGTATTTCGGGCCGAGGGTGCGGACCTTGTGGGCGGGCACAGCTCCATCGGCGCCGAGCTGACCGTGGGTTTCACAATCACCGGCCTGAGCGATACCCCGCCCTTGACCGTCGGCGGTGCCTTACCGGGCGATGTCGTGATCGTGACCAAACCTATCGGTTCCGGCACCCTGCTGGCCGGAGAGATGCAGATGCGGGCCAACGGCGCCGACGTGGCGGCGGCCTATACACTAATGGCCCAATCCCAATCGAAAGCGGCACGCATTCTGTCGAAGGCACATGCCATGACCGACGTGACGGGCTTTGGACTGGCGGGACATCTGTGGAATATCTGCCAGACTTCCGGCGTGGCGGCAACGATCACCCTATCGGACGTGCCGGTGATGAACGGCGCACTGGATTTAGCGAACTCGGGCCTGCGCTCTAGCCTGTTCGTGGCAAACCGCGCGGCGTTGACCGGAGCTGTTCACAGCAGCCTCGTTCAGGACGCGCGCGCCGATTTGCTGTTTGACCCGCAAACCGCCGGAGGGCTACTCGCCTGTGTCGCCCCACAAGAGGCCGACGCCTGCCTTGCCGCCCTGAAAGCTGCCGGATATCAGGCCGCACGGATCGGCGTACTGCAAAGTGCGCCCCCCGGAATTTCGATCAGCTAAGGTCGCGCACGGCCTGTGTGATCCGGTCTGCCGCGGCTTGCAGCCCTTGCTGGTCCAGCGCGATTTCGATGCGCGCAGCCCCGACAGCGGCCTCTTGGCGGCTTTTGGCATAGCGGGCATCGTAATGGTGCTCGATCAGATCGCGCGCAAGGTCGCGAAAGGCTTTGTCAGCGATCATCGTCGACCACTGCGCGATCTTGTCATGCCCGACGTGGTTCACCAAGCCCGCCAATTTCTGTTCCAGCCGGTCCGGATCCGCCGATAAATCGGCATAGGCCTGTGCCAGATACGTCGCACGGTCCCGAAGGGTGGCGGCAACAGTGATCCGCGGCGCCGCGAGCATCGCCGCCCAGAACGACGGAGGCACAAGCAGGTTGCCGACCTTGCTCGATTCAGCCTCCACAAGGACAGGGCGGGCCGGATCACAAGCCGTCAGCTTGCCCAACAGCGCGGTTTCGAACGCTTTCTGCGAGGGCTGCCCGCCCGGACGCGGGCCCAGAACCGAACCGCGGTGATTGGCCAGCCCCTCAAGGTCGATCATCTGGACCCCGCGTTCGGCGCACAAATGCAAAAGATCGGTTTTCGCCGTGCCTGTATCCCCGTCCAAAAGGATCAACCGATGCGCCAGCGCCGTGTCATAAAGCGCCGCCACCACCGCCCTGCGATAGGTTTGATACCCACCCTCAAGAACCTGAACACGCCAGCCGATCTGCTCGAGGATCGACGCAAACGAGCCCGACCGCTGCCCACCGCGCCAACAATAGACCAACGGCTGCCAACTGCCCGGCTTGTCGGCAAGCGTGGTTTCCAGATGCGTGGCCGCATTGCGCGACACCAACGCCGCCCCGAGTTTGCGCGCCTTGAAAGGGCTTTCGAGGGTATAAATTGTAC